>NZ_FYBV01000007.1:0-152326 GCF_900186175.1 Listeria sp. ILCC796 | reverse complement strand
TTCTTTGATAAACTTTGGTATCTTTAAAATCAACATCTTTTTTCCAGTATTCTCTAGTTTGAGAATAGTCTTTAGGTACCTTAGCCCCACTAGCTCCCTCATACGTCATACTCCCCCGAATCGCCGCAGTACTCAAGCCCAACCCCATCACCACGTCCATCAGGCCACTTTCATCCAGCGTACCTTTCACCGATTCCACATACGCTGATGCCCGAAGCGTACCACCAGCCATACCGGTGTATTGCGTGCCGTCCATATAATAGGTGCCGGTTTTCCACGATTCAGTGATTTTTTTGTTTAAATCCTCATTCGTGATAATTTGGTAGTCACTTGGGTCTAAGTACTTTCCTTTCCAGCAGACCCAAATTGCAAGAGTGCTACTCAAGCGTAATTTGCTAGTTTATGCAGACTGGAAAAGGGAATTTTAAAAGGAAGTGAAAAAAATTAGATAAAACTGAGTCTTCTAAATCTGTAAAACACTATAAAGAAAGTCAATAGACCGCTAGGCTCTCCTAACATCGCTATTAACTTTCTTTATTGGGCATGTACTTTTAATATTGCCTGAGGAACTCACGAAAAAGCTAGTACCTTGACTCGTCCCTCAAGCATTTTCAGCATAACATACCCATCGTTTGCATTAATATTTGAATTTATTCTTTCAAGCCTTATCTACTTCACCCTCAGAACCTAGCAAAATAGCATGAGTTCCCTTTATTTGATATGTTTGAAATGACACTATACTTGAGTTTAAATAGTGTCCTAATGTACCAAATAATCATTAATATTTTTACGAATAAATAGTAGATTCCTCATTTAGCGATTTTATGTGTAAGTTTTTATTTGTTTCTATAGATTTATTAACAGCGATTAATAGAATCTCTAATAAATCACGTCCATCTGATATCACGAAATAATTTTTTAATGTCTGAACATGTTCGTTTGGATTTACTGCCCACTCTGGCGGTGTCAAATTTAGATTTCTAGCGTCCCATATGATAGGGGATACTTCTTTTTTCAGTGTCCCTAATTTTTCTTGAATTTTTAACAATTCATCTTTTGCTAACTTAGCCTCATCAGGTGTTAAGTTACCTGCGTACATTTTTCTCATCACCACAGGAAATTCACTTCCCCATTTCTGATTTTCTAAATAATATGCAATTGTTGAAAAAAAAGAGTCAAAGTAATCTGATCTGCCTATTTGAAACCATGAATACCCTACTTCTATTCCTATACTCATCCTATTTCATCCTTTCTCATTCCATAAATCTAATTTCAACAGGTACCAAAACTTTTTCGCTTATTCTGCTAAGTATATCATCGAGTGTTGATATAGAATAATTCTGACCTCGAACATCAATAATAATCGTCTGCTTTGTTCCTTGAGGTAAATTGTCAATACGTTGATTTACCTGTTTTGAAACATTATTTGCCAGATTAGAACGCCCCGCAGAAGTTTCAATTGTATAGTTTTTAACCTCCACACTATGTCCTGAAGTGTAATATTCAGGTCTTGAGCTACCTTTTGTTCCATGAGATACTTCATCTCCATCTAAAAACGATTTTTGAGAGGAATAGTTGGGAAACATTTCTCCTGCATCAACTTCAGATTGTTGCCAAGATGGTCTCTTAGGTATATTAACTACATTCCCGCTAGCTCCCTCATACGTCATACTCCCCCGAATCGCCGCCGTACTCAAGCCTAGCCCCATCACCACGTCCATCAGGCCACTTTCATCCAGCGTACCTTTCACCGATTCCACATACGCTGATGCCCGAAGCGTACCACCAGCCATACCGGTGTATTGCGTGCCGTCCATATAATAGGTGCCGGTTTTCCACGATTCAGTGATTTTTTTGTTTAAATCCTCATTCGTGATAATTTGGTAGTCACTTGGGTCTAAGTACTTTCCTGCCTTGTCTAAGTATTTCTTCAGTTTCGGGTCATGCACACCCACTCCGTTTTGTTCAAGCAGCCACATCACTTGCGGCTTTCCCTCCGCATCGTAGTACACCACTGCCAAAACTTGATAGGCTTTCAGCGCTTCGACCCGTTTTGGGTCTACGCCGCGAACGGTATTAAGCCGCTGTTTCAAGGCATCCATCGACTGGGTATAGCCTTTCGGATATGTATAGGTGCCGGTTTGGGCGTTAAACTCGACTTCCTGCAAGAGTTGTCGCATCGTTCTTTGTGCTGTCATCACAAGCGCTAAAAGTTCTTGGAAAAAGTGGGTATGACTTTGCTCAAATTGTAAATAGTTTTCCAGAATTTTTTCTTCTTCCACCGCTTCAACAAGGTCTAGCCGTAATTGTTGGACGCGTCCTTCTTGGGAAGGCCCCGTCTGTGAGGAAAGGGAAGCTTGTAACGCTTCTTGTTTTTGGCGGATACGTTGAGCTTTCTCTACAGCTACACCTAACAACTCCGCATTGACTTTGGCCGTCTTCGAGTCATCCACTTGAGTACTAAAATCATTCAAATAGCGTTCCAGAAGTGCTTCACTCGTATCTAAAATTTCAAGCAAACTCCCGCCTACCGTCTGATAGGTTTCGCGAAAATAATACTGGGAAGCTTGAATCGCTTGCCCGTCTAAGAAATAATCCGCCGAATAACGAAAGGCGCTTGCTTGTACCGCTTGAATACGAGCACGCATGGTGGCATTGGCCTTTTGTAAGGCTTCTTGAAAGGCACGTACTTCGGCAATACTAATCCGGCTCATGATGACAACGCCTTTCGAAGCTCGGCTTGTTGCGCCTCTAGCTCTCGTAAAGTTTGTTTAGCAGCCGTCATTTGGTTCGTGACATCGCCCCTTTGTTCTTGTATGTTTTGCCGCCAATCGCGTTGTTCCCTGTACTGGACCTCTTCGGTATACATATGAAAGCCCGTGGCACGCTCCCCTTGCCAACCCTCCCGCAGAAGTTCACGCAGTTCCTCTTGTTCCCGCTGAATACGCATATGGTCTTCTTCCAGCCATTCCAATTGGTTCTGTTGATTTTGAAGCATATGTAACCCGTCTTCCATGTCGCTTTCTTGCTTTCGTAACGCCTGTAGCGCTTGTGTGTTTCGCTCACTTTTCGCATCCATCAGCGCAGCCCCATCCCTTCGATGGCTTGTCCTGCCGCTTGATCTTGTTTCGAAAACGCTTCGCCCATTTTCTCTAAACGTGCCGCATCTTTGTCCGCAAGCTCTGAAAACTGATGCATCATCTCAATCGATTCCATAATCGCGGTTCGGAAATCATTGATGGAGTTCGCATAGGAATCGCGCATATTCCCAGAACCCCACGGATGATAAGGATCCCCGCCGCTTGCCTCCCGTAGGTCGCTGGCATGGGTCCGCAATTCGCTTTCGCTAATTTGAATTTTAATCATGTTCATCACCTCTTGATTGTCTTATAAATACATCCTTTAGTATAGCATAAAAAGATATGATAATAAATTGTACACAGATAGTTTTCTGCTATAAAAATGGCCACAAAAAAGGAACCTTTTTCAGGCTCCTAAATTTGTTAATCAATACCGCGCATGTATTTTTTCAGCATTGGTGACATTAAGAAGAGTAGTACGGCGAATCCAATGGCAATAAAACCAGTGATTCCGAAATAAGCTACTTCCGTGTCTGCGCTGAAAAATTGTGTTGCTTGTGCGTTAAATGCTTGTCCCATGCTGTCCGCTAAAAGCCATAAACTCATCGTTTGTGAAGCGAACGCCGCTGGGGCAAGCTTAGTCGTAACGGAAAGTCCAACTGGCGAAATGAACATCTCGCCGACAATACATATAAAGAAGCTGGTAACAAGCCACAGTGGACTAACAAGCGTTGTCGTGTTGCCGTTTATTAGGCCTGGGAACATCATAATCACGAAAGATAACCCGGCGAAAAATAAACCAATTGCGAATTTCTTCGGCGTTGATGGCTGTCTGTCCCCTAATTTCATCCAGAGCCACGCGAACACAGGTGATAAGATGATGATGAAAACTGGATTTAATGACTGAAAATTGGCGGGATTTAAAGTAAAACCAAAGATGTCTAGTTGCGTTCGTTCAGCCGCAAAAATCGCGAGCGTCGTCGAGCCTTGTTCTTCTATCATCCAAAACAAAACGGCGATTAGAAATAGCGGAATATAGGCGTACAGCCGTGAGCGCTCTTCTTTTGTCGTTTTTTTACTGCGAATCATCACGACGAAATAGGCGACTGGAATGCCCACGCCTAGAATGGTCACGGCAAGGATAATAGTATTAATCGTGAAGCTGCCCGTAACGAATGCAATGGCCGCAATTAAAGCGCCGATTGCAGCCACTAAAGCGAGCGCAAACCAAATGAATTTCCCTTTTTCAGAGTTTGACATGGGATTTGGCACTTGTTTGCCGGCTTCTTTTAAATAAAGTTTTCCCGTGATGACGTATACGACTAGCCCAATTGCCATCCCAAAAGCAGCTACGCTAAATCCGGCGTGGAAACTATCTGTGGCGCCCCAAACACCTGAAACGATGAACGGAGCAATAAACGCGCCTAAATTTATCCCCATATAAAAAAGACTAAAACCTGCATCGCGTCGATTATCGCCTTTTGCGTATAAGTCCCCCACAACATTCGACACATTCGGTTTTAAAAATCCTGTCCCTAAAATGATGAGCACCATCGAAAAGAACAGCGCCGACGCCCCCATAGGAAGCGCAAGAACAATATGCCCGGCCATAATCAAAACGCCGCCCCAAAAAATCGTGCGCCTTGAGCCGAACAAGCGATCAGCCGCCCAGCCGCCGATTACCCCAGACATATAAACTAATGAACCATAAATCGACATAATTGCTGTCGACGTCCCTTGACTAAAGCCAAGTCCCCCATCTGACACTTGTGTGTACATATAGTAAAGCAACAACGCACGCATTCCGTAGTACGAAAAGCGCTCCCAAAATTCGGTGAAAAATAATGTCGCTAAGCCTCTAGGATGCCCAAAAAAAGTTTTTTCCCTCTGTTCAGTTTCCACCCTACTTCACCCCTTTATTTTGATAAAAAAAGGCCATAATTTTATAATTATGACCTTCTGTCTGCGAGGATTATTCTGCTTTTAATGCTTTCTCATAAATCGCTCGACTCACTTCAAGCGTTTGATCGCCGCGCTCTGAAATCGCTGTTAGCTCATGACTTTCAAGTTGACTGACAAGCGCCTCTACAACTTCTTCCCCTAAACCATACTCGCTGAAATAAATCGGGGCACCAAGTGATTCGAAAAATCGCCCAGTGTTCGAAATAGCCTGTTTGACTTTGGCTTCATTACTACCTTCCGTAATATGCCACACGCGTTCCGCATATTGCACAAGTTTATCAAATTTTTCCTTTTTCCGAATCGTTAAGAGTGCCGGCAAAACAATCGCAAGTGTACGCGCATGATCAATCCCGTAAAGCGCCGTAATCTCGTGCCCAAGCGAATGACTCGCCCAGTCGCCTGGAACCCCCTTATTAAGCGTCCCGTTCAGCGCATTCGTCGCCGTCCACATGAAATTCGCTCGCAAATTGTAATCATGATTTTTTTCATCAATCACACTCGGCCCAATCTCAATCAACGTTTGTAGCAAACCCTCCGCATAACGATCCTGCACCATCGCCCCAACCGGATACGTCAAATATTGCTCCATAACATGCACAAATGAGTCAATCACGCCATTAGCAAGCTGCCGCTCTGGAAGCGTATATGTAAGCTCCGGATCAAGTAGCGAAAATTTCGGAAATGTTACCGGACTCCCAAAACTCACCTTCGCCTTTTTCGCTTTAATCGTTACAACCGCCCCACTATTCATCTCAGAACCCGTCGCAGGAAGCGTCAAAACCGTCCCAAACGGAAGCGCCTCTTTTACCGGTTTAGCAGCACCAACGCCGTTCCCAAAAATATCAATCGGGTCGCCGTCAAAACGCGCCGCAGCCGCAACAAATTTCGTCCCATCAATGACAGAACCGCCGCCAACCGCGAGCAAGAAATCATACCCTTCTTTTTTGACTAAATCAACCGCTTGAATAAGCGTTTCGAACGTCGGATTCGCCTCGATACCACCAAATTCACCTGTCGTATGCCCGTGAAGAGCCTCGCGAACCTTCAAAAGCGTGCCAAATTTTTCAACGCTCCCGCCACCGTACAAAATCAAAACCTTCTTATCCTCCGCAATTAAACCCGCCAGTTCAGAAAACCGGTTCTTTCCAAAAACAATATGCGTTGGATTATAATAATCAAAATTCCCAATCTGTTTATTCATCATCCTGCTCCTCACTTTCCTATCTTAAGTATTAATACACCTTTTCAATTCTCTTTAAACATTATAACGCGCCGTAACTCATTTTACGAAAAAAACGCCAGCCATAAAGCTAGCGTTTTACATAAAATCAAGTAATCTATTTTTAAATTTCTCATAAAGCAAAGTACCAAGGCACCGTTATCAACCAATAATTATAATTAATGCCCCTCTCCCTTTTCTGGGACGTTTTATATTCACGAATCACTCGGCATTTGCGACTTCGAAAGTCGTTTTTTAAATTCATACAACCCACTCGGAATCACCTTAAAAAGTGGTGTCATTTCACCATCTGAAACCGCAATCAAGTCGTGCATCGCGCGCGAACAAATCGTATAAAGCAATGTTTTGTCTGCGCTAGTTGGATAGGATTTTTCCGAAGCATCAAGAACAATCACGCTATCAAATTCTAGCCCTTTCGCTAAATAAGACGGGATAATCATAATGCCTTCAGACAGTTTTTGGTTGCCTAGATGCACAAGTTTAACGTCCATTTTTTTATACAGTGATAAATAAGCAGCTTCACAAATTTCTTGGTTTCGCCCAATAATCGCTACCATATTAGACGTTTCTTTTAATTTCAATGCTTCTTCTTGCAAAACTTCCATCATCGCCACAAAATTTTCCGTTTCAATAACTTTTGGCACATTTCCTTGCCGTGAAAATGGAATAATTCGGTCCGATTCCGTCATAATTTCCTTCGTAAAATTCGTAATTTGTTCCGTAGAGCGGTAGCTTTTCGTAAGCTCGACAACCGAAGTTCGCTCGGCATCAAAAAGCGGTGCAATTTCTTTTAACAGCGACTGCTCATCTTTCTTAAAAATGGCTTGGTTTAAATCGCCTAAAAGCGTAAACTGGCTACTTGGAAAAATTGATTTTAAATAAGCAATTTGAGCTTTTGAATAATCTTGAATTTCGTCAATAAAGACAAAACGCATGATGCGATTAATTTTTTTGCCCACAATTGCGTCGTTTAATTCGAGGAACAAAACAGCGTCTTCAAGCGCCAGTTTATTTTCATTTAAGCTTGCCACAACACGATGAATCTCCGCATTCCAATCGGCTTCTGAAAGTCTAAACTCCTGTAAATCAAACAGCCGCGGCGCGTATTGCATAAAGTGACCAAATTGTTGTTTCACATGCAGAAACTGGTTTTTCTCGACAGCCTGATGCAATTTTTTGAACTTCAAACGGACAATTTTTTTCGCCAAATAGTCCTGTTCGTCATCAAAACTTTGGAACTCGAGCTTCGTCGGAACAAGCGCACGGTACTGCTCCTCGCTAAGAAGTTCCATCTCGTCTTTCACCCACGCCTTCTTGGCTTCCTCATTCGCAATCGTGTATAACTTTTCTCGAAGAATTTTTTTCGTTTCTAAAAGCCTTGCGGGCATTTTATACCGTGGTGTTGCATAAAAAATCGCTTTGATATCTTCCTTAGAAAGTACCGTTTCCCCGCGAAATTTAATATCTTTAAACCGCAAACCGCCATTTTGCAGGAGCGACACGTATTTTCCAATTAGCGTCATCAGAAACGTCGATTCTTTTAAAAGCATCATTTCCTTGCGCGCATCGTTTGTTTCATTTTCAAACTGTTCAAAAAGGCTCTCGACGTCTAGTTTTCCCAACCGTTTCGCAGTGAAATCTTGAAATGTCGTTTGAATCATGTTTTTCTCGCCAAGTTCCGGCAAAACATTCGCGATATAATGGTTAAATAAGCGGTTCGGCGAAAAAATCATCATTTGCTTTTCATCGAGGCCGTTTCGGAAACGGTAAAGTAGGTAGGCAATGCGCTGTAAAACCGCTGATGTTTTGCCACTTCCTGCTGCCCCTTGGACGAACAATAAATCGCTTTTTGTGTCCCGAATAATGCGATTTTGTTCCTGCTGAATGGTCGCTACGATATTTTTCATTTGCAAACTAGATTCGCTGCCGAGCACATCTTGTAACATCTCGTCGCCAATCGCGTCATTTGTATCGAACATGGACTCAAGGCGCCCATTTTTTATTTTAAATTGACGTTTTAATAACACATCAACGGTTAATTTTCCTTCTGGCGTTTCATATGTGGATTTGCCAATTTGGCCATCATAGTAGACACTTGAAATCGGTGCGCGCCAGTCATACACTAAAAACTGATCGGATTCATCAAGCGCGGAGCCAATCCCGATATAAATTTTTTCACGTGGTGTTTCCTCGTCACAAATATCAATTCGGGCAAAATAAGGCGAACTTTTCATTTTATCAAAAACCGTAAGTTGCTTTTCTCCGTGTTCATAATTTCGCTCGCGCTCTCTTAAAAAATGTTCTTGCTGGCGAATACTGATGTTTGTTTCAGAAACATCGTCTGGCTCTGCTAAGTTCACACGCACATCTTCCCAAAAATTGGACCGAATGTCGCGAGCCTCCTGCTTCACCGATTTTAATGATTCTTGAATTCTTTTTTGTTCCTTTTCGATCTCTTGAATCGTATAATCAATGCGGCTTTGCTCATTTTGTTCTTCTTTATTCATAAAAAAAGCCTCCCAAATTCGTTGACAAAATCAAAAATAAAGTGTATAGTATTATAGTAGACTAATTGTGCTTACTTTTAACACTATTTGTAATAGCGTTTTTCAGTATAACACAATTTCATAGAAACAACAACTAACCTTACGAAGGTTTTTTATTTTGCTCAAACAAGGAATGCGTCTTTACGTATTCCTTTATTTTATTGTCCATTACTGTTTATACTGTACTAACCACGCGCTTTAAGCTAAAATAGAAATAGTGAGAAAATAGAATGGAGTGACCGACATGTTAATCAAAAATCTTTGCATCCCAAAAGCAAAATTAACGACTGTTCCTGAAACCGCAACTTTACAAGAAGCCATCCATTTGCTTGAAGAATCTGGCTATCGTTGTGTTCCTGTTCTTGATACAACAGGCGAAAAGTTTCTAGGAAATATTTATAAAATGCATATTTATCGCCATGCCGCAAATGGCGGGAGTTTAACAGATCCTGTAACGTCGCTATTAAAAAATGCAACGAAACATATTAGTGTAAACTCTTCGTTCTTCCAAGTGTTCTTTACCATCAAGGAACTGCCTTATATTGCTGTTTTAAATACAAATGGTGATTTCTATGGTATTTTAACACATGGAAAAATGCTCGGTCTCCTTCAAGACGCTTGGAACGTTGACACGACTGGTTATGTCCTGACCATAGCAACAGGCGAAGTACCTGGCTCTTTAACAAAAATCACGAAGATTGTGGATAAATATACGAATATCTCGAACGTCATCACGCTTGATAATCAATCTGAAGATTTAATTCGCCGCGTCCTCGTTTCATTACCAAACAGCGTAGACGAAAAAATGAAAGACGATATCATCGCTCACTTAGACCGCAAAGGCTTCCGCGTTGTGGAAATCGAAAAAGTTGAGCGTTAACACATCAAACTCTAAACTTAAGCCAAACAAAACGTACCACGCACAATCAGACTGATGACAAATAGTGAGATTCTTACGCATTGCCGAGTACCGCACCGGAGCGTACTTGAGTACGTGATGACTGAAAACAGGAAGGGCGTAGTTTGCCCGACCATGTGAGAAGTTAGGCGAAGCGGAGCGGAACGGAGGCAAAAACTCCGAAAATTGCTGTTTGTCATCAGTCTGGAACCCCCTTCAAATTGAAGGAGGTTCTTTTTTTAGATGACTAATCGGATACGGGCGACCTTGGCCGTCTGTTTCGCTTTCAAAAACGACACGGAAGCCATTTTTTTTGTAAAAAGAAAGGGCTGCTTTATTTTGCGTGTTAACATCGAGACTTTTTAAGCCTGAGTCTAATAGGTTTTTTAAAATTTGACTGCCATAGCCTTTGCCTCGCTTGGACGGACGTAAGAAGAGCATTTCCAGATGGGCGTCTTGTGTGGCAGAAAACCCAATAACCTCGTCCGCGTCTTCCCAAATTAAAATGTTTAAATGGGGAAAATAAGACGGGATTTCTTGTTCCAGTGCCGCCAAATCTTCTTTTCGCACGAAATCGTGCGTTGCCGCTACAGATTCCCGCCAAATAGCCAGCAAGGTTTTGTAGTCGGCTTCATTTGCTTGGTTAGAATTCATGCGACTTCTCCTACTTGTTTAAAATTTCGTAAATGTGGTTGTTTACTTTTCCAAAAGAGCGAATGTTGTTTTGAATGTTTGAAAATAGCACAACATAGGTTTTTCCGCTGTGGCTCATGCTGTTTGATACGTTCCAGCCGTTTAATACACCGTGGCTATTGTAGCTGCCTGGGTCGACGTAAAAGCCCATGCCGTAAAAGGACGGACTTCCTTTTGTGAACATTTTTTGGAAGCTTTTTTCGGATAAAAGTTGCCGCGTGCTAAGTGCATGGTCGAATAAATACATATCAAACGCGGACATATACATGTTTCCCACGCCGAAAAGTTGCGATAAATCCGGAAGCGACGGCTCCGTGTAACTGCCGTCTTTTTTGATGTAGTAGCCGACCGAAGCATTTTTTTCTTTTTTGAAGGTTTGGTAAAAGCCAGCCTTTTTCATGCCCGCTTTCTGAAAAATATTTTCCGTGAGGTAATCTGATAGGCTTTGACCGCTTAGTTTTTGGACGAGGTAGGCGAGCACCGTGTAATTCGAGTCAAGGTAATCCCATTTCCCTGGGCCGCGCTTAATCCCCTCTGCCTCAATATCTTTCACAAGCGCTTCAGGCGTTATTGCCGCATTCGATTCCTTGTGGCCGTTCAAACCGCTCGTATGATGGAGCAAATCAGATAGTTTAATTTGACCGCCGTTTGGAAAGCCCGGTAAATACTTCCCTACCGCGTCCTCGGTATTTAAACGGCCTTTCTCTTCCAGTTGCAAAATTGCCGTAGCAATGAATGCCTTCTGCGCTGAACCAATGTAGTAGACTGTGTCAGGCGTGTTCGCCGTTTTGGTTTCCCGATTCGCATACAAATAGCCTTTATTTAAAACGGTATGTCCTTCGCGAACAACAACGGCTGTGCCGCTAAAGCCGATTTGTTTTAAATAGCTATCAATTTCTGTGTTTTCGACCACTTCTGCTGTTTTCGTTTCTTGTTTTGGCTTTTTGGTTTCCTTTTTCTGGCTGACTTTTGCTTTTGGTACATCTTCACTTGTTTTTTTCGGTGTTAGCCAACTAATCCCCACAAATAGGGCTAACAAAAAAAGGACAAGGACGCTAAAAAAGGCTATAATTCGCCTTCTGCGATATTTCTTCCTTAATTCATATTTACTTTTCCGTGTTTTTTCCACTATTTCTTCACTCCTACAGCCTTTTGCTGCCTCAGAAAAAACAGTTTTCACAACTCCATACATGAATAGTAGAGCAAACACGTAAAAAATGCAATCATTTGTTTAAAGCAGTCTGTAAGGGGTAAAATAGAAGGGTCAGAAATCGTTTGAAAAGGAGATAGATAAACTATGGTAACAATAACAAAAGGTAAGTTTGATGGATTGCAAAGACTTTCAAATGAAAAAGGCGTTATCGCTGCACTTGCCATTGACCAACGCGGCTCACTTAAAAAGATGATCCAAGCGGCCAAGGGAACGGAAGATAAAAAAGATGTGGAAGATTTCAAGCGTCTTGTATCGGAAGAATTAACGCCTTATGCTTCTGCGATTTTATTAGATGATGAATTCGGTAAACCTGCGATTAAAGCGCGCCACGAAGGTTGTGGCTTACTTACTTCATATGAAAAAACAGGTTATGATACGACAATTCCAGGTAAATTACCTGACTTAATTGAAGATTTATCAGCATTACAGATTAAGGAAAACGGCGGCGATGCTGTCAAAATTTTAGTTTATTATGATCCAGATGAACCTGCTGAAATTAATGAAATCAAATTCGCCTTTTTAGAAAGAATCGGTGCTGAATGCCGTGCGGTTGACATCCCGTTCTTCCTTGAACCGATTACGTATGATTCCAAAGTGACGGACTCTAGTTCCCTTGAATACGCGAAATTGAAACCGGCTAAGGTAAAGGCATCTATAAAAGAATTTTCTAAACCACGTTATGGTGTAGATGTTTTAAAACTTGAAGTTCCAGTTAACTTCAACTATGTTGAAGGCTTTACGGACGGTGAAACTGCTTATTCGCAAGAGGTTGCTGCTCGCCATTTCGAGGAATGTTCCGACCTTTCTCCGCTGCCATTTATTTATTTAAGTGCTGGTGTTACTGCGGAAATGTTCCATAAAACGATTGAATTTGCGAACAAACATAACGTTCAATATAGTGGCGTTTTATGTGGCCGTGCGACTTGGAAAGATGGTATTGAGGTTTACGGTAAACAAGGTGATGATGCGCTTCGCGAATGGCTTCGTACGCAAGGTAAGGAAAACATTACTTCCTTGAACAAATTGTTAGACGAAGGCGCTGTTCCTTGGTGGACAAAATACGGATCACTTGATGATGTGAAAGTGGTTGAAAAATAAGAAAATCAAAACCCAGCTGATAATCTCAGCTGGGTTTTTGATTGATAACGCTAGTTACTATTTTATGCTTGTCTTAACACCATTTTCTTCCAGTCCAAACTCACCAAGAAAGCGGTAATAAGAATGAATGGGAAAAATTGGAGCGGAAAGACGAATAATAGAATCGAGCTTGTCAAAAATGGGCGTCCGACTACTTTTGTACAACTTGCGGCAACAAAAACAGTTACAAGGAAGCTTACATGGATATCAAGCGCCCAAGTAGCCACGTAACCCATTACGCCGCTTGCAAAAATGGCGGGGAAAATCATTCCGCCTTTCCAACCTGCTCCTAAACAAATCGCCGTTAATAAAGGCTTAAACAAACCAATTGCAAGGAGTAACCAGAAGGGATATTGAGCGATTTCGGCTGTAATTTCAACTAATTGATGCTCACCTGAAAATAGAAAATAATGCGAAATCATGCCGAACAGACCGATGCTCACACCACCAATTAAGGCTAGCAAAATTTTATTTTTAATCAATTTAAGAACTTTTTGTACCACATTTTGTAGAAATAAAAAGTAAATGCCAAAAAGGCTGCCAAGGATAATAATTGGGATGAAATAAACGAGGTTCAGCCAAGACCATGAAATTTCCGGTAGCCGGATAGCAAAAACACTTTTTTCTAACGGTAAAAGACCTTTCACAAAAATATACGTCACAAGTCCGCTGACTGACACGAGCAAAGATAGGCAGAGCTTCGACCAGCGCGGTAGTTTTTGCTCTTGATAGTCTTGATCCAAATCTTCAGCGATACCGTTAAGCGGCGCGAGAAACACGACCGAAAGCATGCCGAGAATTCCGAGATTGATGAGACTCTCTTTCCGCTGCATATCCATTTTAATATGGTCAACAAGCCATGTCACAAGCCCTCCGATGATACCTACAAGAGCTGCTTCTGGACCTAAACTTGCGCCAAATGAGAGCACGACCCAGGCGGCCAAAATCGTGTACAACAAACGATTTTTATATTCCACTCGCCCCGTTTTTTTCACTTCGGCCATGTTTTCATGTAGCGTATAAGGAAACGGGCCGACTTTCGTTTGAATAAGTCCGACTAATAAACCACCAACTAGGCCTACTAACACTGGATAAAAACTAAGATTCGGCATAAGTGACGGGATTTCTTGCCAAACAATATGTATGGAAAATTCAATAAGGGCAATAAAAAGGGCGCCGACTAAGCCGACAAATGCTCCTATAAGCAATGTATAACAAATATAAATGAAGGATAACTTTTTCACGGACTACTTCCTTTCCTAAAAGAACAGCTTTTAAATCATGAAGAAAAAAGCCACAAGATTATTAATAAAATGAAGCAAAATACAAGCTTCTAACCGTCTTGTTTTATAATACATAAAAGCAAGCCCAAATGCCATTACAAAGTAGATAAGGAAGCTCAAAATATCTGTTGGTATATGCAGAAATGTAAACAGTAGCGAACTTACAATGACCGCAATTTTCGGATATTTACGCAGAATGACGCCCATAATGAGGCCACGAAAAATGGTTTCTTCCGCAATTGGTGCCAAAATAACAATGGCGGTAAACATCGTTAGAACAGAAGAATTCGTCAAGAAGCCTTCTAATCCTGTTTGATTCGCTGTGTTAAAGTTGGGATTTAATAAACTGATGGTGAATTCAAGTACATTTGACACAAGAAGTGTTGCAGCACCAATGATGAGCGCTTGAATTGTAGCTTTTTTCGAAAAGGGTTTAAAGCTAAATAAACGCATATTGGTCGAATAGGCTAAAAGAATGATGACGCCTAACGCAAACGCTTGCGTCAAGTTCATATACCATGTCATCTGAAAATGATTTAGCGCTGTATCCATCGTGCCCGCATAAAATTGTAGCAAAATCGCAATGAATTGCCCAATCGAATCTAAAATAAAATAGAGCACAACCCAAATAATCCCAAGCCAAGCTTTTGGTTGCTTCTCATCGTTTTCAATTGGCATTAAACCGATCACACCTTTCTCCCTTTTAGCCTAGCATGAAAGCCAAAAAAAGTAAACGACCCGCAACAAGGCGGGCCGCAAAAATTTATTTAACGAGCTGTTTTGTAGTAAATTGTGGTAAATGTTCCTTATGAGCTTCTAGCATCTCATCCAGTAATTCTTGGGCAATGTCGCCACTTGGAACGAGCGGATTTAACGTAAACGCCTGAAGTGCCGTCGCATAATCACCTGTTACTGCCGCCTCAATTGTGAGCTCCTCCATCGCTTTCATCACTTGCAGAAGGCCACGTTGTGCGGGCGGGAACTTCCCAAAATTAATCGGCTCCGCTCCGTGCGCCTTAATCACACTTGTGATTTCAATTGCGCTATCGTAAGGCACATCATCAATCGCACCATTATTTCGCGTAGAAACAACCATCGTTGTTCCTTTGTTGTTGTAAATCGAGTTAATGATTTCGCAGGCCGCATCACTATAATGCGCTCCGCCGCGTTTAGAAAGCTCCTCTGGTTTGTGATCCAAATTCGGATCTTTGTAAAGTTCAAACAAGCTCTCCTCTAAACGTTTCACAACCTCGCCACGAGTCCCTTCATTCTTAAATGACTCAAGCTCCTCTTTTAACATATCGTCCGTCATGTAGTAATAACGGTGGTACGGACACGGAAGCATCTTCAAATGCTTCACTTGCTCATATAAGAAACGCATGTTTTTAATGTTTTCGACCACTTTTTCAGGATTGGCATCAGGCGCATACAAGCCGTCAATCACCTGTTCAGTCAGCTCAGTGCCATCTTTGTCAAACACGCGGTGCCAGTGAAGATGATTAATACCAGCAAACTTGAAAAATAAATCTTCTTCTGGCTTTTTGAGTACATCACTTGCGCTTTTCACTGCGCCAATTGGGACATTACATAAGCCAATCACTTTATCCCATTTTCCGTAACGAAGAACAGCTTCCGTTACCATACCAGCCGGGTTCGTAAAGTTAATCAACCAAGCGTTCGGACAAAGTTCACGCATATCTTCTACAATGCTTAAAATGACTGGAATTGTACGGAATGCCTTAAACATACCGCCCGCTCCGTTTGTTTCTTGTCCAATAATGCCATGGCTAAGTGGAATTCTCTCATCTTTAATACGTGCATCAAGTAAGCCGACACGAAATTGGGTTGTAACAAAATCCGCATCTTTAAGTGCTTCTCTTCTGTCTAAAGTTAAATGTACTTCGCAATCAACGCCAGCAGCTTTCACCATTCTTTTCGCCATATTGCCGACAATTTCCAGCTTTTCCTTACCTGCTTCAATATCAACTAACCATAATTCCTTAATTGGTAGTTCATGATAACGTTTGATAAATCCTTCCACGAGTTCAGGTGTATAGCTTGAGCCGCCACCAATTGTGACAATTTTTACTCCGTTTTTCATCAAATAAACCTCCTAAGTGAATTTAAAGCGTTTTCTTTTTTACATTTTTATCATAAATTATGTAATGCATTACAGGTCAAGCTTTTTCCAAAACTTTTTTTATTTGTGCTATACTTTAATTGAGAGAACAAAGTGAGGTGCTTGTTTTGGCGAATATAAATGAAATTGCAAAACGCGCAGGCGTTTCAAATGCGACGGTTTCAAGAGTCATCAATAAACAAAGTTACGTAAGTGAAAAAACGCGCGCTCGTGTTCAGGCGGTCATCGATGAACTGGACTATGTGCCAAACTTAAATGCCGTTTCATTAAAGAAAGGGGCAACGAAACTAATTGGCATTGTGGCACCAACATTTTCGGATTCTTTAAATGTGTTTATTCGTAGCTTTACAATTGCTGCGCAGGAACATGGCTATAACGTGACCCTTTTCATGACAAAAATCAATCGCGACAAGGAACTTGAGGCACTTGAAATGCTTCGGCGCAAACAAATTGATGCGCTCGTTCTCGTCATCCGTTTAAACGACTGGGAAACCATCGAACAATACACAAAATACGGCCCCATCATTACTTGGCAGCGCGTTGAAAACAAAAAAATCCCTTCTGTTTTTATGAACCAATACGACGGATACATGCTCGGTCTTACGCATCTCTATGAAAAAGGCTACCGCCGCATCACAAACATTTACGGCGTTACTTCGGGACTAAATACGCAAAGTCGCATGCAAGCCTACCTCGATTTTTGTAACGCACACGAAATCGATCCTCACATTGTACGGCATTTTTATGGGATGGGAACACGCAAACAAGGTGAAGAAATCGTCCATTGGTTTAAAGAAACGAAAAATAAGCCCGATGCTTTCTTTACTCCAAATGACTATCTTGCTGCCGGAATTGTTTCTGAAGCTCGCAGGCAAAACCTCAGCGTTCCCGGTGACTTCGCGGTTTGCGGTTTTGATGATTTGGAGATTTCGCACTTGCTCGATATCACGACTATCCACTATCCAATTGATAAGCAAGCGGAAAATGCTTTTACGATTATTCACAATGAATTAGCCGGCGCTAGTGCCCCTCTTCAAGAACTCGAGTTCCGTCTAGTAACCCGAAAAACGACGTGAGGTGAAGAATTTGATTAGAGGACTTAGTCATATGACCTTTATAGTCGCCGATTTAGACAAAGCAACACTATTTTTCGAAAAAATTTTCGATGCGAAAGAAGTTTACGCTAGCGGCGACCAAACATTTTCACTTGCGGAAGAAAAATTCTTTTTAATTGATGACATTTGGATTGCCATTATGAAAGGCGAAACACCGCTTCAGAAAACGTATAATCACATTGCTTTCAAAATTGAGACAGATGATTTTGAGCATTATTATGCGCGTATTCAAGCACTCGGCCTTGAAATTAAAGAAACACGGGCACGCATATCTGGTGAAGGTGAATCCATTTATTTTTATGATTTTGACCAACATCTATTTGAACTTCACACAGGAACTTTAGGAACACGACTTGAAGCATATAACAAGCAAAATAAAGATGGGAAAATTTGATCCATTATGTTATACTTTGAAATAAGAAAAGGGATATGTTGTGTCATATCCCAAAAGAGCCGTAAAGACGGTGACAAAGCTATAAAAATGAAATAATCATCTTTCCCTCGTCAAAGTGAAAAGATGATTATTTGTCTTTTCTAAGTCTAATTAACACGACCATAAAGCCAAGCAAGGCAATAATAAATGTGCCAAAACCTAGCATTAGAGCCATTGTTTCATAAACAGACATGTTGCATTCCTTTCGTAGATTTTATACGTATTCTTCGCATAAGCACCACCTCCAAAACGCCTCCATCTTCACTTCTCTGTCTGTTCAGTCTAGCATAATAATCGACCTTTTTCTATACAATTTTTAGGCCCGTATTCCTTATTTTCCAAGCGATCTCGGACAAAAAACAAAAAATCTTAAGGAATTAATCTTCCTTAAGATTTTTCTAGTTCAACTATCTCTTTTTAAACATCATATTCTAATTCTTTTTCAGCCGCTTCGATAAAATCAAGCGGTGTTTTAATCGTATCTGGATCGAAGAGTTTTGCGCCTACTCGGAGCTCAATGCGCACGCGGTATTTTGTAGCAAATTCGGTGTTATTGGCTTCACTAATCCGTTTTTTGATGCGGTCGGACACAAGTTTCGCCCCCGGATCATCGGTTATGAGAAGAAGTCCCCATGTGGCCTCTTCTTTATCCAGTAAATAAAGCACGTCACTCGTTCGAATACAAGACTCCAGCAATGCTGAAATATCTTGCAAGGCAACGCGCATTTCCTCGCTACTTTGGAATCTTTTTAGCTCTTTCCAGTGGCGAACTTTGACAACAAGTAACGCAAGCGGCATATCATAACGCTTAGAAATGCTCGCAAAAATCGCTTCATCATTTTGGAAAGAAACAATGTTTTTTAGTAGCGTATCTTGATCAATCGTACCTAAATATTCATTTTGTGACTTAATGACTGCATTTTCCAGCTGTAATTTCGTCGTATTTCGTGTGAATAAAAATGCCGCAACCGTGAAAAGTGGTGTCATAATCAGCCAAAAATATGAACCAAGTGTATACTCTGTCCCTTTTGTAACTGTTTCATACAAAATATATGTCGCGTAGCTGAAAATAAACACAATATTTAAAATCAAACCTAAGGTCAAATTCGTAAAGTACGTAATAATCACAAGTAAAAAAGCGATGTTAAAAAAGATGATATTGGTTAAATAATTGGTTGGGTCATCCGCAATAAAAGCTACACTAATAAAACAAAGAAGGATGAACAGCAAAAACCCAATATCCGTTATAAAATCACTACGATTTCGTTTCATTTATCCTCCCTCATTTCTTCCGATATTTGCGCAGTAATAAGACCGTTGCGACAATAAGAATAATTAGCGTCATAATGGCTACGCCGACAAAAGCTAGTGTCGCCTGATTATCCGTCAGTTTTGATGCAAAAGATGTTTTTTCTCCGGCATCTGCAACTTTTTTGAAGCGATACGCATGAATGGTGTCGTCGGTATCCATAATCGCACCGTCGCCGTAGGTTTTACTTAACATTTCAGCGGAACCTAGTAGCGTGGCGCCAAGCTCGGTTGTGCTGCTTGTCGGCCCCGTAATCGCTAAAATCGCATTTTCTTTGTTAAAAATGGAGGGGATGAGTTGGACGCTTCCGATTCGCTTCCCGTAGGACGGGTCAATTTTCAGTTTCTCGTTTGAGAGGAAATAAGTACCCGCTTTGTTGTATTTGAAATACAATTGGTCGTTCGCCTGCTTGATGACCGTGTTGTCGTTTAAACCGCCGACCGCAATGATGTTGCTCGCTTCATTGGCCGATTTAAAATCAGCGCTTTTGACGGCTTCTAGGCTGCCATTGTTGCCATCAACGAATTGACCGAACAAGTTAAATACATTTTGCAAGGCGTTCATCGTATTTGCGTCTGGGTTGTCGGGTAACACCACAACCGCTTTATTAAACTGCCCATCTTCAATCATCGGGTACGGATAATTGTTGAATAGAAAGTCTTGCTGTTCCTCGGTTTGCAAATTGAACGTCGACTCATTTGTGACAAAGCCCCATGGAATTTCAGAATCGTTAATGAAGCCGCAATAATTATCGGTTAACACTAGATCAAATGCGACTGTGACGTTAAAATTGCCCACAATATTCATATCTTTTGGCACATTAATCGTGAACGAATCATCATTTGCTTTTTTCGCCGTTAGCTTTTGGCTTCCAATTGGTTTGCCGTTAATTAAAACGGTGACAAGGGAATGCTCGAAATCAAGGTTACTTGAGTAGCGATACTTTAAGTTCACTTTAGTCCCGTCCGAAATGCTTCGGTTTGAAGGCACTTTAATAAAATAATCCTGCTCCACGTGGCCGATGCCCTTCACTTTGTCGCCTTCTTCGGTCAGCTTAATTTCTTTGTCGACTTTCGACTTCGGCGTCTCTACTTTTTCGTCCTTTTTCACCCACTTTTCGTTTAAAGCAAGTTGGGACATGAGCGCCTGGTTGCTAATAAGCTTCGCTGCCGTTTTTAGCGCTGCATCGCTATTTGAGGTGACTACCAAAACTTCTTTGCCAGATACGCGCGTGAGTTTCATGACGGCTTGGTCATCCAATTTCGCTTTATCAATCCCCGCTTGAAGTCCGGCCGGCAAATCCTTGAAATTCGCGATAACAAGTTGATACGCCTTATCCGCCCTTTCAGTATACTTCCCGAATGCAATTTGCTTATCGTCCAATTGATTTTCATGCGCAAACGCCGTCACCGCTTGAAGCCCGGCCGTCATTTCCGCATTCGCCGCCTGATTTGAAACAAAAACGCCGCTTTGTTCATTTTTCACCGTATCGATGCCCGTAAAACGCTCATTAAAATCCGCAATCGTATTTTTAAACGCCGCAGCGTCGTAATCCACCAAAATGCTGCTCGCTTTGTCAATGTGCAACCAATTCGCTGGCGTGTCGTCAATCGTACATTGATTATCTGGCAGCGTCGTATAAATAAAGCCTTCTATACTTAGCACATTGCTCCCCTTTTTCAACTTATCGACCGGCACATCAACCGTAACCTCCTGCACGCCCGTCTCCCCTTTAGCCGGACGGAACGAATAGAACGGCACATCATTCACCGAGAAGGTTATGGTTGAAACCTCTTGTTCCGAAAGCTGCGTCACACGGTAAACAAGCTTCACCTTCACCGTCTTTGTATTCCAATAATTTTCAATCGTAAAATTTTGTTTTGTTGTCGTATATTTTCCGCGCGCTTCCTTGTCAACGCCAAGCACCGTCTGATAAGTCGCCGCTTCCGCATGAAGCTGCATGCCAGCAAAAAAGAAAATCCCGAGCAAAACAGCCAGTACACCTAATTTTTTCATAATGCCCCTCCTAAAATCGCTCCGTCTTGTACCATTTCGTTTCCCGTTTTAAAATCGTATCCTTTAAGAAAATATAGAATCCATAAGCAGCAACAATCATCCATAGCTGACAATACGTCACATACATCAACATAATAAACAAGAAATTCGAAAGCGAAATCTCGTCTTTTTCCGTTGAAAGCGTAATGAAAGTCCCCGTAATAAAAAGAATAATTGCAAGCAACCAAAGCGTCGTACTAAAGCTCGCAAGCGTCGTATGCACATAACCTAAAAAGTTAAAAATAAGGAGCGCATCACTAAGAAGCAGCGAGCTCAAAAGTAAGAAATAAATCGATAAAAAGTACAAAATATCAAACCGCACAGGACGACCTTTTTTTTGGAATAAAAGCGGCACATTTTTTAGAATGACGTAAATGTTTCCCTTCGCCCACCTTGAACGTTGCTTAAACCATACAGGAAGCGTCTGCGGTTCCTGTTCCCACGTAACAGCTTTCGATTGGAACTTAATTCGGTAGCCCATCATGTATATGCGAAAACTAATTTCCGTGTCTTCGGCTACCGCCTTCTCGTCCCAGCCGCCAATTTCCGTTAAAATCGACCGTCTGACGACAAAATTTGTTCCTGGAATCGTGCACAGTTTAAATAGTGACCACCGCCCAGCTTGCGCCATCCACTGGAAGCTAAGCGTCTCAATATTAATAAAACGGGTCAGAAAGCTTGCATTCCGGTTCCGCGTTCGAAACTTCCCAATGACCGCCCCTAAGCTTTTATCGTTTGTGATTTCCCCAATTAGGTAGCGCAGTGCATTTTTTTCAGGTGTATTGTCCGCATCATAAATCGCGATGTAGTCCCCCTTGCTTTTTTCAAAACCAATGTTTAACGCATTTGATTTGCCCTTCCCGCCCGTTTCGCTATCCGTATTAATCACAGTAAGCGCGCGGTTTGGGTATTTCAGCTGGATATTCCGCAAAAGTTCCGCACTGTTGTCGGAAGAATTATCGTTGATGACAATCACTTCGAAGCGATCGTTTGGGTAGTTAAATGCAAGCAAGGATTCCACCGTTTTCACAATTACTTTCCCTTCATTGTGCGCTGGAACCATGACCGAAACGAAAGGTTCCTCGCCTGCAATTTCTGGCACTGCACGCCGCTCATTGCGCAAATAGTAAATGTATCCCGCAATGATAAGCACGATATTCACAAGTAAAAGCCCCCAAATACAAATGACTGCAAACAGCGATAAATAATCTGCAACCGTCAAATCGCTCACCTCATTTCACATATTTTTTCCGGTAAACTCGGTACCCAATCAAAAACAAAATCACAAACACGAGCAAAGTCGCCAAAATAATAACCGTTAAAACCTTTGATTGGGTAGAAAAGAATTCGTTTAGCGAGGCTTCTTGCTTCGTAGCCTCCGTCTGCTTCATCGTATCAGACTCATCTTGCGGATTTATTTCCTGCCCGTTCACGTATAAAAAGCCATTTTGAGCCGTAATCTTATCCTTTTCCGTCTGAACGGCATGCGGTAAATCCGCATAATCCTGAATCGGTAATTTTTGAAGCCACTCAACCGTTTTCTTTAACTCAGCTTCATCACTAAACAAGGAAAAACCAAGTGCAGTGTCCACCACAAACCGCGTCTGTTCCGCATTTTTAGCCCATTTCGCGTAATGCTTGCCGTCTAAATAAAACAAGGCATTTTGAAACGCATTCGTTTGGTTCGTTTCAGCGGTGTAAACGATATTCTTGTTTGGGAATAAAATGGCGGAGGAAAACGGGGCTAATCCTTCGTCACGATAAATTTTATCCCTTTGCCAGTACGCTTCTGAACTTATCCCAAGCGGTGCAATTTCGTTTTCCGCAAAGAAGTGGATGGAAGTCGCCATCACATCGGTTAATTCGCCCTTCTTGCTTTCCCCAAAAGTAACGACTGGCGCATTTAAAATGATGCTCCCACCTCGCGTTTCAACGTACTGCAAGAGTTGCACATATTTTTTAGCGGCATTTAATTTCATGTTTTCAAACACGGGTCCAGCACTCACGATGAACGGAATGCCCGCTTCGTAAAAGGCGTCAGCTGTTTGTTGTACCATCTCAAAATTCACAAATGGATTCACATCGCGAATAACAACATATGGCTTCCCCGTCTGTTTCGCCCCGTAAAAATCGTTCAGCACCTCAAACAAGGCCAATCCACTAACCGGCTTATCCACTAAAAAGCTCGCATAAGACACATCGCCATTTCGAACCGCGTAAGGAAATTTAGTTCCGGTATCCGTCGTCACTTCGCCCATTTTATGCCCTTCAGCCGCTTGAATAAGGTTCAGTTTCCCTAAAAGAAGTGGTTCAGATTGCAACGCCTCATGCACTTTCACCGAAACAGCCGTATCATTCGCTTGCACTGCAAGGTTTCCTAATTTCTCCCGCGCCCAATCAGGTGGCGTTTGTCCAACAAATAAGATTTTCTTGCCCGACTGCTGCAACTTCTCACTAATTTCGCTGTCTAAATGCTTCGTTTTATTTTGCACAACAATTATAAAGTCCGTGTCTGCCTCCAATTTTTCATGCACGTCTTGTAGCCGCACAGTTTGTCCGTAAGATGCAAGCATCCTTAAAAGCAAATCAACATTTCCATTCGTCACGTCTTGTTTCGCCAAACTATCGTATAAAACAAGCGTCGTTCCAGCCTTAGCAGCCTCGCCTGGTGCGGGCCATAAACAAATACTACTAACGAAAAGAAGCACTAAAAAACATTTTTTAAACATGTTTGCCCGCCCTCCTTTTCGCAATTTGTTTGCCAACCAATTCCGTTAATGAAGCTAATACCATTAACAACACAATATCGAAACAAACATTGAACAAAAATTCATGTTTCGCTAAATCAGCTTCCCCGTCACCAACAATCGTCGTAAGTAACACCGAAAAGCTCGTTCCAACTAAAATTAAAACTAAATCGAGCCTAAGCATTCCCCGAAAATCACCTAAATGCCACTTTTGAATGATTCCCCGGCTGTAACCCGAAGTGACAGCCACAGCCCATAAAACAATCATCCCAAATGCAGACGGCGAAGCATTATGTTTCACCGTGCTATAAAGCGTAAAAAAGCCTGTTTTAGCCCCAAATGGCTTGCCCGCACTCTCTTCATAATTACCCATTTCTAGCGGGCGAATCGTAAAGGCATGTTCCGCTGACAAATTCAGCATTTTAAGCAACGCATCAGGGTGCCCCACATAAAATTTCAACACTGGCACAAATCCAAAATGGCTATAAAAATGATCTTCCATAAAGGCACTATCCGTTTCCACCATCTTATATTTTTGGAAATAAGTTGTGCCTTTTAAAAGCGCAAACTGCTCATTTATCCCCATTTCTCTTAAATCTTTTTCTGGGTTTTCGGAATCCAAAATGACTCCGCGCGTCATCGTTTGGTACTTGTTAATCGTCACAAACGTTTCAGGAATAAAGGCATACATCAGCACACCAGTTAGCACGATAACCCCCAGTGCGGAAGCCACCCAAACCTTAAAAGCTTTATTTTTTTTAATAAAGAGAAGTAAAAGTCCGAGTACACCGATGACGATAGCGACCGGCGCGTTTTGCTGTTTCGTGGTGATAAGAACAATGCTCGAAACAAAAAAGAGCCCGAGCATCCAGTAATCATTGTAGCGATTTTGATACATAAGTAGCAGGCTTGCCGCGATATAAAGCATCGCAATCATCATCAAACCTTCACCAAAAAACGAATTAAAATACGCCAAATAAGCTGTATCCCCGAAAATCAGAACCGCAAAAATCGCCACCATATAGCCGCGCCAGTCCTGCATTTTCACCGTAATTCCTTCCACGAGCAGATAAATCGCCACAACTAAGAAGAGCAAATAAATGACCGCCAAAAAGCGAATATCAAAAACGCCATCTAAAAAGAAATTATTAACAAACAAAGCCGCTTGAATAAATACACTTTGGGAGGAAAAAAAGGCGGTGTTTTGTTCGTTAAAGTACTCATAAATCGGATAGTCTTTTACGAAATACCCAAATTGTGTCGCCGAATGCTGAACCGAATCAACGTACATATTATTACTGGAAAACACCCGAAAAAAGTCCCCATTGTCGGCTAGACCGATATAAGGCGGCACAAAAAGAACTACAATGCCAATTATAAAAACACCAATTGCAGCCAAAAGAGCCGGACTGATAGACTGCTTACCCCAATGAATAAAAGCTATCCATTTCAAATAGATAACCCGTTTTATGCGCCCCGTATCCATGCAGTCCCCTCCTTTTTATATGAATTGGATTTCTTTCTAACTACTATATACCTAGTACTTTCAGACATATTTTAGACACATTTACAACACAATTATACCAAAAATAAAGAAAATTACTAGCTAGAATCCTTTTTTTGCGTTTCTAGATGTAAAAGAAGAGCGACTTGGTATTTTATCAAGTCACTCTTCCTTTACCGTACTCTTGTCATGTAGTCACAATATAAATTTCTTATTCTCTCATCACAACTCATATAAAGATTGCGAAGCTTAACATTATCAGATAGCAATAAAAAAGAATCCAATTCTATCACTTCCTGAAGATTTCTTATTCGTTCATAAACTAAACCTGGGTCGGCTAAAATTTTGCTATACTCTAACAAAATTGAATAGAAATGTCCTCCTATTTCCCTAAGTTGACATTTTTCCTTTTGCTCTTTGAAATAATGTTGGATATCTCTTGCAAAGGACTCGCCATGATGCGTTTCATCACGACCATAGTAATAACCAAATGGCGTACGCCACTTTAAGTTATCATTTGTACTAGTTAAGACCAAACTACTTTTGAATGTACCACCATAACTCTTTTCTAACGAATAACTACTCGCAACTTTTTCAACTTTCATAGATGTAATTTCCTGAAAAAAACGGGCATTTTCCTGATTATCCTCTATTTTCGATTCGGAAAGCCAAAACAAGTAATTATTATCTACTCTTCCAGCTATTGTTAAATTCCCTTTGTAATCCATATAGCAGTCTACTCGTTTCTGTTCCATATTCAAAGTATACTTCGGAACGACACTATTTTTTGAATTAACTACATTCTCTTTCATTTTTGATTTCCTTTCTTTTCATTTACTTTGTCACCTCAGCTTGGTTTATCTTCCTTATCCAATTGTGTTCTAATTTCACGGGCAACGCATTCGATTGTGTAGAGTGCTGGGAGTTGGGATGTGATGTTTGCATCTTGGTACATTTCTTTGTTGATGTAATAGGAAATGTTTGCGTCGGATAGTCTGGCGATGGTTGATTTGGCGCTGTTTGTGATGGAAACAATTTTGCATTTTTGCGACTTTAATTCATGAATATAGCGAATGATGTCTTCGTTTTCTCCTTCTACCGAAATGGCAACAAGACAAATCTTATCGGAAAGTTTGCTGGAAAGGTGGTAGAAAGGGTGATTGAGTGGGTCTTCGATATGCAAGGCGAGTGTGAACAGTGACGAGAAATAAAGTGCGCCGTATTCGGCGATAATACCAGATGAACCGATGCCAGCAAAAAGGACTAGCTCCGAATCGCGCAGGACCGACGCCGCACGTGCAACTTGACCTTTAAACTCAGGGGAAGCGGTTCGTTGTAAAAAGTCAATGTAGGTCGTTTCATCTGACATGTCGATGCGTGTGCGTTTTTGTTCTTCGGCGTAAAGCTGCAGTTTGACGCGGAATTCGGAAAAGCCGTTGCATTTGAAACGGCGGCAAAAGCGCAAAATGGTCGTTGTGCTGACATGTGTCGCATCTGCCAAGTCGCGAATGCGCATGTAAACGACTGTGTCGAGATGTGACGTTATATAGTTATAAATATCGAGTTCTGTATCATTTAGTTCGATAGATTGGTCTAAAAAAAGCATTTTAAGCCTCCAACATGATTTTTCTTCATTTTATCATGTAACACCTCGTTACTCAAATGTGACAAATTCCTTTTTGGAAAATGGCTACCCAATTGTTGCAAAAAGCTGGTAATTTACCGTTAATCTTTCTATACTGTAAGTGGAAATAAGAAAGCGTTCACAGATTCTTATAATATTGGAGGAATTAAAAATGGCAAATGGTATTAAAATTGCAACTATTGGTGGCGGCTCAAGCTATACGCCTGAACTAATTGAGGGTTTCATTAAACGTCAAGATGAACTTCCTGTACGTGAAATTTGGCTAGTCGATGTGGAAGCTGGTCGCGAAAAACTGGAAATCGTTGGAAATCTTGCGAAACGTATGGTAAAAAAAGCTGGCGCTAACATTGACATACATTTAACACTTGACCGTGAGGAAGCATTAAAAGACGCTGATTTCGTTACAACGCAATTACGTGTCGGCTTGCTTGATGCGCGTGTTAAAGATGAGCGTATTCCAAACTCGCACGGCGTAGTTGGTCAAGAAACAAATGGTCCTGGTGGAATGTTTAAAGGACTTCGTACCATTCCTGTTATTTTAGATATTTGTCGCGACATGGAACGTTTATGTCCTGACGCTTGGTTGATTAATTTTGCCAACCCTGCTGGAATGGTTACAGAAGCTGTTCTTCGCTACAGCAACCAGAAAAAAGTGGTGGGTCTGTGTAACGGACCAATTGGGATTGAACGAAATATCGCAGAAACTCTTGGTGTGGATCCTTCTGAAATCTACGTAGAATTCGTTGGATTAAATCACATGGTCTTTGCGAAAACTGTTTATCATAACGGAAAAGACGTTACACGTGATGTTGTTTTCAAAATGACAGAAGAAGAGCAAGGTTCTAAGCTTAAAAATATTAATGCGACAGGTTGGGATAAAACTTTCCTTCGTACGTTAAATATGATTCCAATTGATTACTTGCGCTACTACTGGCAAACAAAACAACAATTAGAAGATCAAGCAAAAGCTTATGCGGAACACGGTACACGTGCAGAAGTCGTGAAAAAAGTAGAATCCGAATTATTTGAGCTTTATAAACAAGAAGAGCTAGCTGAAAAGCCAAAACAACTTGAACAACGCGGCGGCGCTTATTACAGTGAAGCGGCATGTAATTTAATCAACTCAATTTACAATGATAAACGCGATATTCAAATTGTCAATACACGCAACAATGGTGCGATTTTAGATATTGACCCTGATTCTGCGGTGGAAACAAATTGCGTAATCACTCGTCAAGGTCCGATTCCTCTAGCAAGCGGCCATTTACCAATCGCTATCAATGGAATCATTCAAGAAATTAAAACGTTTGAACGCTTAACAGCTGAAGCGGCAGTAACTGGAGATTATGACAAAGCACTTCTTGCGATGACCATAAACCCACTTACTCCAAGTGATAGCGAAGCACGCGTTTTACTTGACGAACTTTTAGAAGCGCATAAAGAGTATTTGCCAAACTTTAATAAATAAACATGAAAAAACAGAATGACTCGCTCATTCTGTTTTTTTGCTTATAGTGCTAATTGACTTAATTCTTCTGTCGATTGTAAATTGATTTCTGCTTTTTGAAGGCTTTTGTCTGTTCCAATCGAAACGGCTGTCATGCCAGCACTTTGAATCGCTGCAACACCTGCTTCTGCGTCTTCAATGCCAATGCATTCTGTTGCTGTCAGATTTAATCCTTTTATTGCCTCGAGGAAAACTTCTGGATCTGGTTTCGAGCGCGCAATTAGGCTGGCGTCAACTACATAGTCAAATTCTTCTAAAATATGTAAGGAAGTTAAAATGGCTGTCGCATTTTTTGATGCGGAAGCTATCGCTTTTTTGATGCCGTTTTCATTTAATCTTTCCAAAAATGGAAGGACGCCAGGCAAAACGTCATCGGGCGTAATGTTTTGAATTAAGCTGACATAAAAATCATTTTTCCATGCCATTAAATCTTCTTTTTCGGCTACACTAAACGCCGCTTCTTTTCCTCCAAATGTTAAAATTCTTTCGAGTGAATCTTGTCTACTTACACCTTTTAGTTGTTCATTAAACGTGCGATTGATTTCGATGCCGATTTTGTCGCCAAGTGCTTTCCATGCTTGGTAATGATACTCGGCTGTGTCGGTGATGACACCATCTAAATCAAAAATAACGCCTTTTATCATGAAAAAACTCCTCTCAGTATTTATGGCCTCATTATGATAATAACTGTGAAACGCTTTCATTTCAAGCATTACTTTTTGTTATCGCTAACAAAAGAAGGATAACATTGTAGTTATCCTTCCAACCTGTAGAAATAAGCCAAATAAAATGTAGCGCGCACAATCAAACTGATGGCAAACGGAGCGGAACGCCGGCAAGAACTCCGAAGATTGTCGTTTGTCATCAGTTTAGCTCATTAGCGAGCAATTAATGTGTCAACTGATGCATGACCTAAAATGTAGCTGGAGATGCTGCCTAGCACAATTTTTTCAACGCGATTTAGTCCGGTTGCGCCAACGACAATAAGATCGGCTTCAAATTCTTCTGGCAATTCTTTGGCGAGAATAGTTTTCGGATTGCCGCTCTCCACGTAGGTCGCGATTTCCTGCAAACCTGCTTTTTCGGCTTCTTCGCGGTAACCAGCAATTCGAGCTTTCGCTGCTTGCATCGCTCTTTCTTCGAGTGAGCCGTCATAAGAAATATTAGGAGAAAATGATCGTAAGTCTACTACGCTCGCAATTCCAAGTGTGGCATCGTATTTCCCAGCAAGTTCAAGCGCTTTTTTAAAAGCATGGTCAGCTTGGTCAGAACCGTCAACTCCGACTAATATTCGTTTATAATTTTCCATTGTTTTCCTCTCCTTCTTTAAGAAGCATTATCTACTTCACTTTACCCGTAACCGAAAAACTAAACACTCTTTTGATAAAAAATAAATTTCTTGTTTTTCTAAAAAAGGGTATAATGATGTAAGGGAAATTGAAAAAAGGGGTCAAAATATGGATATTGAAACAAGATTGAACCAACAAATTGCATTATTTTATTTTGGGTATAAATCGTTTACAAATTCTGCTGATGATCTTATCAATAAGCATGATTTAACGCGTTTACACCATCGAATTTTGTTTTTCATTGCTCGTATGCCTGGTATTACGACTGGTGAAATGATTACAATTTTAGAAATTTCCAAACAAGCTTTACAAAAACCAATTGCTGAGCTGCGCGAAAAGGGCTTGATTCATGTTGGCATCGGGGAGCACGACAAGCGCAAACGGGCACTATTTTTAACGTCAAATGGCATTAGATTGACACACGAACTGGATAAAATACAGCGGAAGCAATTAGCGGAAGCTTTTAAAGCAGCTGGTGATCCTGAGGGGAAGGTTTTTACGGCCGTCTTAAAAGAGTTCGCCAAACACCGCGCTGGTGCCGATTTTATTCAACATTTTTAGGAGTGAGAATATGGAAAAACTACTTTTTATCCAAACAGGTTTTGGGGTTGATGTACACGGTCAAGATGTGACAAAAGCGGCTGTGAGAGCTGTGCGGCATGCGATTTACCATAATTCGATGCCGGGTATTCAAGCGCTCCTGCCTGATGCGGATTTGAACAATATGGTCGTGCACGTGAAGCTCGCTGTGCCGATTGATAAAGAAAGCGTCGATTTCGCCGCAATTAAGGCTCTGATTCCTTACGGCACGGTTCATGTATCAGTGATGGACGGCGGCATGATAACGACTAGCGGCATTTTTTTAGAGGATAAAGCAGATAAAAATGATTTCATGTATATTGTGAATGCTTCTGTTGAAACTGGATATTGAAAAATAAAAGCCAGCGGGTAAAATCGCTGGCTTTTTGCTATTTATCTTCTAAAATAGCGAAATAATTTTGTTCTGGGTCATGGAAATTAAAGACGCGTCCGAGTGGCGTATCTACTAATTCTCCGACGGGAACGCCGTTTTCTTTGAATGTAGCGTAAGTCGCATCTAGTTCATCCGTATAAAAAAGTAAAGAAGGTGTACCTAAATTCATATCGGGGCTCATTTTCGCGACAGCAATTTTATCTTGCAATACAATGGTTGTGGCTGTTTCTTCATCTGGCGCAATTTCAATCCATTTCTCCGCATCCGTTTCCTTGTTACGTGCGCGAATAATAAAACCTACTTGCTCCGTCCAAAAGCGTGCAACCTCTTCTTGATTTTCAATATATACCATGACTTGACCTAGTTTTTTTATCATCCTTTTGCCCCTTTCAGGTTTTGATTTTATTTTACATGATAGAGTAGCAAGCGGCAAATTTCATATCTTTTTTCCAAGAATATACTTTTGTATACTTATTACCTCGAGAACAACTTTCAGAATTTTACTCTATATAGTATAATGAAGCGGGAGACTATTTAGATGATTTTTATCTTTTAAATAGAATAAAAAGAAAGGATAAAAAAACAGCTTATATTTTCAACTAAAAAAGGAGGATTTAAAATGAAAAAATTGTTATGTTTGTTAGCGGGAATCAGTTTTATTTTAGCAAGTTTCTTCTTATTCTTACCTGGAAATCAAGTTGATGCAAAGGAGTATCCGGCGGGGGCAACACCAGACCCAACACCAATTTATGAGCAGCCTAAACCAAAGCAATTGCTTCGTACAACCCCTTTGCCGACTAAGTATGACCCGCGTATAAACGGGTTAGATACACCAGTTAAAAATCAACAATCTAGAAATATTTGTTGGTCATTCTCTTCAAATGCATCTATTGAAACAGCTTTGTTAAAGCAGACTGGAACGACGTATGATTTTTCCGAGCTCTATGCTGATTACTACTCGGCAAGAGATGCAGATGGCGTAGATGGAAATAATCCTAAAGCATATAATCGATTTTTAAATACTGGTGCCCAAGAATACAATGTATTTTATGAAGGCATGAATTGGGAATTACCTGTACTTGAGAGTGAAATGCCATTTGATCAATATGCTACCTATCTACCTTCTTTAAACGTTTTATCTAAAAAACCAGTTGCTCATCAGCAAGGAATGAATAATATTGTGAAGCTCCCAATAACAGCAAGCGAGACTGAGCAAGCACAAAAAGTGAAAAAAATAAAGGAGCATCTTGTGAAAAATGGTGGTCTTACATATCAATGGACTGCAAGCTCTGCTTACAGAAACACATATATGAATCCAACAACAAATGCGATGTATGTACCGAAAGATAACTATACAACCATTTCACATTCTTCTCTCATTGTTGGGTATGATGACACATACAGCAAAGAAAATTTCCGATTGGCGTACCAGCCCCAAAATGACGGCGCTTTCATCGTGAAAAATAGTTGGGGATCAACTTGGGGTGATAAAGGCTACTACTATGTGTCTTATGAAGATGCATATATACTAACTTCTGCTATGTACGGTGCGAAACAAATGGAAACCGTCCAAAACTACGATAATATGTATGCCATGGCACCATTTGCTTCTTTATCCACATATCCTGCAACAGCGAATACGTATATTGCTAATATCTTTGATGCTCCAAAAGATTCAAAAGAAAGCATTGAAGCAATTGCAATTAATACCACACAATACGACACACCTTACGAAATTTATATTAATCCAAACAGCTCTGATAAATCCTTTTCCAACCTAAAACTAGTTGCAAGAGGGGTAAAAACGGACGCTGGTTATGAAACGATTAAATTAAATGAATCTATCCCTATCACAAGTACAGATAAGTATGCGATTGTAATTAAATTCTCGTTACCAAACGGCGTTTCAAAAATGCCAATCCCAATGTTTAAACACGAAGAAGTAAATTATCCGCGTGATTCTGTGAAATCTGGAACAAGTTTTTATTCCACCTCCACAAATCAAGCAAGCATGTCTTGGCGGGAGGCTTCCACACCGAGTAACTGGTCAAGTAATGTAGCTTATAAGTTTTATACCAATGTTTATACGAAAAATTTATGAGCCATTAACTCCTAAAAATCGCCAAAGAAACTAACTTCTTTGGCGATTTTCTAGTTTTAGTAGCTGTTCTTTTAATGGTAATCCGCCTCGGTAACCCGTTAGTTTACCGGACTTACCGATGACTCGGTGACACGGGATGGCAATTAAAATCGGGTTGGATCCGATTGCTCGTCCTACTGCTCTAACTGCTTTTGGGTTGCCAATTTGTGTGGCAATTTCTGAGTAGGAAGAAGTCACACCGTACGGGATTTCGCGCAAAGCTTTAAACACGCTTTCTGTAAAATCGCCAACAGAAAAATCTAAAGGCCAGTCAAAAGATATTTTTTCGCCGTTAAAATAGGCTTTTAAGTCCTCCGCTTCCCTTGAAAATTCTGCAGAACGCCTAAATTCCTCATTTTTGTACTTCTTTTCATAAAACGCGATCAATTCGTCGTAGTCGGCGCCAATAAAGCAAACACCGCGTTTCGTTTTCGCAACATATAAACCTACATCGTCAATAAAATCATAAATCATTTCAGCACCTCATTTCGGTATTTGGATGGCGTCATGCCCATTTGTTTCTTAAAAAGAGTGGCAAATTGTGCGGCGTTATTAAAACCGACAGCGCGCGCAATTTGTTTGATTTCCAAGTTTTCCTTTCGCAGCATTTCCTGCGCTAAAATTAGCTTTTTGCGGATAACATAATGATGAATCGTTTCGCCCGTCACCTTTTTAAACGTGCGATGCAAATGACTTTCACTACCGTGGCAAGCAGCAGCAATTTGTTCGAGCGAAAGCGGTTCCGCTAAATTACTCGCCACAAAGCGTTTAATGTCCATCACCCATTCGGCATCTGGCACGCGCTCGCCGCCTGATTTACATCTTTTGCATGGCCTAAAACCCGCTTTTATCGCGGCACCACTTGATTTGAAAATGACCACATTCTCATAATTTGGCGCTTTTGATTTGCAAGACGGCCGACAAAAAATGCCTGTCGTTTGAACAGCATAATAGAATACGCCATCAAAATTAGCATCGCAATCGGTAATAGCCGTCCATTCTTTTTTCGTTGGTTTTTGCATCGTGCCCACCTCCACTTTTATTATAACGCAATCGGGCATAAAATAACGGTTTCAGGAATGAAAAAGCAAGAATTGAAACATTGCTTGCTAAACGTTCGTCATTGTATGGTTTTCCCCTTTCTATGAAAATTTGACTAGCTATTTTCTTCCCAAAAAGTTCTTTTCATGAGGTTTTTCAGAAAACTCCTCGTTTGAATGGTCTAGTTTACAGGAGGAAGCTCTCATTTTTTGATTTTCGTGATTATCTTTGATGGGCTAGGGAAAAGAAAAGCGGGCGCATGTTATTTATGTGTACCAAAAAGGAGGAATAGAGATGAAGAATTTTTTTGGAAAGTCGGCTGTATTTTTAGGGGCTATTGCGCTAACTGTTTCGGGGGCAACGGTTGGCGTATCCGCACACGGGTACATTTCAAAGCCTGAGAGTCGCGCTTATTTAGCGAAACTTGGCGTAAATCAAAATGCGGGGCCAATTCAATATGAGCCGCAAAGTGTGGAAGCAACGGGAAACTTCCCAACTGGCGGACCAGCCGATGGCCAAATTGCTGGCGGGGGGAAATTTAGTGACATGGATGTGCAAACCGATTCGAGATGGAGTAAAGTAAACTTAACCGGTGGCGCAAATACAATTGAATGGACGCTAACGGCGCTGCACCGTACTTCTGAATGGAAATATTATATGACGAAAAAAGATTGGAATCCAAATGAGCCGATTACACGGGCATCGCTTGAGCATCTGCAAACAATTGATGCCGGCAATACGATTCCAACGACAAAAGTCACTCAAACGGTAAATCTCCCAACTGATCGTTCAGGCTATTACGTCCTTCTTGGCGTGTGGGAAATTGCAGACACTGGGAATGCCTTTTATCAAGTGGTTGACGTGAATTTATCGAACAACGGGACATCGGGTAGTTCCCCGTTACAATTTGTACCGACGTCTATCCAGTTTTAAACAAAAAATGAGAGCGGGAAAATTTCCTGCTCTTTTCTTGTGTTACGGCTTCGTTTATAATGATTTTAGGAGAGGAGTAAACGAATGAACGCCATACAAGTGAAAAACGTAACATGTGAATATCAAGAAACTATCGCCTTAAATAAGATTTCGCTTGAAGTGCCTGAAAAATCAACTTGCGCCATTATTGGACCATCTGGCTGCGGGAAAACAACACTTCTCCACGCAATGGCGGGTTTTGTCGCACCAACAGAAGGCGAAATTCGCTTTTTCGGGGAACAAAAAATCGGTTTTCCTGATGAAACTGGGATAATCCTACAAGATTACGCGTTATTTCCTTGGAAAACTGTTTTTGAAAACATCGCTTTAGGTTTAAAAATCAAAAAACAATCTAAGGCCGAAATAAATGACCGCACGCAAACACTTTTAGCGGAACTTGGCCTTGAGGCGTGCCAAAATAAATATCCGCAAGAACTTAGTGGTGGGCAAAAACAGCGCACCGCAATTGGGAGAAGCCTCGCGCTTAATCCGAAAATTTTATTGCTCGATGAGGCCACGAGCGCGCTTGACGCGATGACGAAGGAAAGTTTGCAAAATAGGCTGCTAGAAATCCAGCAAAAACGCGCCACCACAATGGTTCAGGTTACCCACTCCATCGAAGAGGCCGTTTTTCTCGGCCAGAAAATCATCGTCATGGGCACAGGCAACATCAAACAAGAAATCGCCAACCCTTTTTTTGGACAAAGCGAGCTCCGTATGCGAAAAGAATTCTATGACATGTGCCGAACAATTCGTTCCGCGCTCGGAAATGAGGTAGCGAAATGAAAATCAAAATCGCAAACAGCCTCATCGGCATTTTAGGCTTGCTACTCATTTGGGAGTTGCTTTACCTTTTTATTAGTAGCCCCGTCATACCAGCGCCGCTTGCAACGTGCGTCTTATTTTTCGAAAAAATCCCCGAACTGATTCCGCATACGCTAATGAGCCTGTACAGAATTGTCGTCGCCATTCTTGTTTCGCTTCTCATCGGAATTCCACTCGGCATTTTCATTGGCGCGAACCAGCTGGCCGACAAATGGCTCTCGCCGATACTTTATTACATCTATCCGATCCCAAAGGTTGCCTTTTTACCCGTATTCATGATTTTATATGGGCTTGGCGATTTATCAAAAATCATGCTCGTCATCTGGATTATCATTTTTCAAATTATTTTATCCGCGCGTGATGGTGTGAAACAAATGGACCCAAACTGGGAGAAAATCATGTTTTCCTTCCAAGCTACGCCTTTTATGAGGTTTAAGCACCTACTTTTACCAGCCATTTCACCGCACATCATTAGCGGGCTTCGCATCGCTATCGGCATTTCGCTCGCCTCACTCTTTTTTGCGGAAAATTATGCAACTACATATGGACTTGGTTACTACATTATGAATGCGTGGTCAGTAATTGACTATCCTGACATGTTTTGCGGTATTTTAGCACTTGCATTTCTCGGTTTTTTCTTATTTAAATTGACCGATTTATTAGGAAAAAGGCTAATCAAATAAAAAACGTTCAAATGAACGTTTTTTTATTTGCAGCTCTTTTTAAAATTAGTTTTTCCCCTGTATCTGTCACAAAAAGATTAATCTCAGCAATTTTAACGGCTGAAAAATTCTTACCGTTTGTTAAAATCTTTATTTTGGAGCCAACTGGATGTTGAATAAAGAACTGCGTTAACTCGACAACGCCCACTCCACCTCTTTGGGAGTAACCTTTTCGGATAACTCGCCCTTTATGTTCCATTTCTAACACTAAAAACAGCATGATAGATTTACCACTTCCTGTTTCAAACCATTTCAATGTGGCTTCTATCGGAATTGTACAAGCTTCAATTGATTTATTTGCTTGCTTATTTAAAATGATAATCACAATAATCATACTGACAAAAATAATGGCACTTATTGCTAATAATACCTTCCAGTAAGGCTCAGTTTGTATATTTAGTGACAGTATACCACCTATAAAAGAAAAAATGGTAAGCAGGATAGCAATATTCATTTTTGCGTCAATACTCATAAAAATAACCCCTTATCGTAATTTTCTCTGCTTTAAAAACTTATAAATGCCTTCTCTTTCATTCGTTTCCGTCACAAAATCAGCTTTTTCTTTCAATTCATTGTTCGCATTCCCCATCGCGACACCGATTCCAGCAAATTCAATCATCCCTAAATCATTTTCACCATCACCAAAAGCAATCACATTTTCTTGCTTCACAGAAAGGCGCTCAGCCAAATTCCGCACGGCCACCGCCTTATCAATTTGCTCCGGCAAAATCTCAATATTGTTCATATGAGAGGACAAAAAGTGCACATTTGGGAGCACTTCAAGCTCCGTACGCAACTCCTGAATCCGCGAAAAATCCTGCTCTTCTACAATTAAACCGTTCACCATCTCATCGACAAACCGCTCGAATACATCTCGCTCATTCACCGAAACATGTTTCACCGCCTGAACGCGTTCTTTATCATCTTCTTGTTTAAAATGGGACGGGACTTCACCAATATAGAACACCGTATCCGTCGAAAAAAAGAACGCCCTTACCTTTTCAGCCTGGCAAATCTCGTAAATTTTTGTAAGCGCATCATTATCCGTTTTCACGTGGTGGAAAATCCCCTCTTTGTTCGCCGCAATTGAGCCATTTGAAGCGATTACAAATGCTTCTTCATGAATATTTTTCGCAAATTCATTCGCCGCATGAAACATCCGCCCAGTTGCCACCGAAAAATAATGGCCTTCTTTTATTAATTTCCTCAAAAGTCGCCGTGTTTTTCTCGGCACCTTATGATTTTTCCCAAGCAACGTACCATCTAAATCGGTACAAATCAAGTATTTCTCCACAACTTTCTCCCTTTCCAAACCTTTACCTTTAATTATAGCGAAGTCCATAAAAACCGCAAGATGAACTTGCGGTTTTAAGTCAATCCAACATCGAAAAATCGGTCATTTCGTCATAAGAATAATCCTTTTGAATCATTTCTTTTTCTTTCGTCCATTTTTCAATGCTATCAAATTGTTTTTTGCTGACTTTTTGAGCTTTTGTATAGTCTTCTTCTTTATTTTCTAAGTAACTTGTCATCGCATCTGGGAATTTATACGTCTTTAAAATATCCGCGTAATCAGCCGCATCATGCTCATTCATATACGCAACACCTTTGTTATACGCCCGGTAAAACGCAGAAATATCCGCTTCGCGGGATTTCACAACATCGCTTGCAAAACTAATTGTGCCACCTTTAATCCCGTATTCTGCGGAGCTTCCGAGAACATGGGCGCCATTTTTTTCAAGAAGAGTGGCTTGAGGTTCTGTAAAAATCACAGAATCCACTTGATTATTCAAAAGCGCTTCATATCGCGCAGAAATCGACGGAATTTGTACGATTTTGTAGCTAATATCATTTTCCGCGGCCATTTCGTCCATGATGTATTCTAGTAAAAACTTCGGCACGAGCGAAACTTCCTTGCCATCAAGCTGTTTGATATCCGTAATCCCTGAATCAGGCGAGGAGAGCAATTTGAAATCTTCATTAATATCGGACGTAATCGTGAAATCCATACCACCGTCACGCATCGAAAGTGCCGTCATCACATCGCCAATCATACCGTCGATTTTCCCAGCTTGAGCCGCGACATTGCGGTCGTTCGGCGCATTAAACGGGGTAATCTCCACATTCACTTTTTCTTCCTCAAAAAAGCCTTTTTCTTTGGCTAAAATAATCGGAATAGCAGATTCTGCTGGCAGCGTCCCAAAACGCAACGGTTTGTTCGTCGTTTCCGTTTTTGTCTCCGCAGCCTTTTCTGGTTCCGAATTTGAACACCCTACAACCACTACACCAACTAAAAGCAACATTAAAATTCCAAGCCATTTTTTCAATTTTCCTTACCATCCTTATGTAAAATTTGTTTCAATTCTTCCGCTGTCATGCCGAGTGCAACAACTTGGCGGTGAAGTTCGAGTGGAGGCGTTTCGCGCTCATTTCGCCCTGGTTTTGTCGTAAAAGCTAGTTTAATTCCTGCTTGTTGCAGGCGTTCCAAATCAGCCTCGCCGTAAGCCCCAAATGGGTACGCGAAAATATCCGGCTCATCGACAAATTCCGCACACGTTTTTAAATCCGCCAAAAGTTCGGCTGTCGTCGCCGTTTGAAATGTGCTTTTCGCACCATCTTGATCATGCAAATCGGTCGTATGGTTGGCAAACGTGAACACGTCACGCATTTCGTTCACCTCGCTCACACTCATAACCACTGATTTTTCTGGATTAAAGCGCTTGGCGGTTTTAGCTAGCCAGCCACGCACAACAAATAAAGTCGCGTGTAAACCACGTTTTTTTAACACCGGGTAAGCGTACCGTAAAACGGATTGGAATGCATCATCAAATGTAATTAGTACGGCATTTTCAGGCAAAGTTTTACCTTTTTCATAAAAATCCCGAACATCCTGCATCGAAATTACATTAAATCCCCCGCTTTGCAACATATCCATTTGCTTTTCGAAGTCATCCACATAAGCAAAAAGCATTTTTGGAAGTGCGGCATCACAATTTGTCGCCACTTCAACCACCGAAGGCGCGCTCTCCCCAATTGCTCCCCGCTCGCGCAGTTCGTGATACATTAAAACATGAAAACTCATTTTCCCCTCTCCTTTTCGTGAAAACACTCACAAGAACCCCTTTCATTTTAGCGGAATGAAAGGGGTTTGTAAATGCGTGATGTGAATTTTAACGCTTATATTTTATAGGAGCGTTTAGTTTGGAATATACAAAGCACGTTTCCCGAGCCCTGCTGAATCTCTCTGCCCAACCTGCACTTGAGCAAATCCCGATTGTCCATCTGCGCGGTAACGAATTGCTAGTCCCGTATAGCTATTCGCTGGATTTGAAAGTAGACGTGCTAAATATTCGCCATCAACACTTTGTAAATTAAAATCAGTTGTTTTAACAGTCTGATTAATAATTTTTATATTTTTATCATTGAGCTCAAAAATTGGTTTCCAGCTAAATAATTGGTCACCTATTGGGACTTGCTGTTCAACATTTAAGCCATCTTTTGAGACAGATAAGCGATATTTATGATCCTCACCTTCTAAGACTACCCCTTTTCCCTTCGCTTGGTCGGCATTTATAGCGATACCTTCCTTCGCTTGAACATGTCCATTTAAAACAAGTTCGACATTAGTAAGCGTTGTATCATTTGGCGCAACAGACAAATACTCGTCCCATCGCCCTCCGCTCTCCTCATTTAATTTTTCCAATTTAAACTTCTCAGCATCATCCATTAGCATCATGCGATACTGCTGCCTATTGCTTTCTAAAGTTAAATCGGGATTAGTTGCACGTTTAATTCGCATAATGCCGTCCGCTGTCAAAGTAATATTCTCATTATTAAGCTTTGTTTCTACTGAATTGATTGACAAGTGTGTTTTCCAAGCCGTACCTTCCGTATGTCTATCCAAATTCAGTGCGTTGGTAGAATCCTCCAAAGCCATCCGATACTTTTGTTTATCACTTTTTAAAGCTAGTTTTGGATTTAAATTCCCCTCAATTTGAGCCGCATCACGGATTTTAAAAATATAATCTGGATAACTTGAAACGCCAAGAACACTATTATTGTTCTCTACCATCGATACTTTTGTCATATCATCAGAAATAACTAAATTTTGTATAGCCATTTCTTCCAAAGCTACTTTTTGAGTTAAGCTATAAATGGTTGACATTATCGTATTTTTCAAATGGAACTCTCCTGAACCTCCGTCATTCATAGCAGCTTCCCCGCGAATCGGCAACACCATAATTTCTTTACATTTAAGGTTACCGCTTCCTTCTGTGATAAGTGCATTCCCTGTAATCCGTTCATTCGTTTGAGCGGAAACAGTTAATCCGATTGCCTCTCTAGTAACCGCTTTAAATGAAATTGCCGTATTAGCAAATGCAGCCGAACAGCCTGCCATATTCACACCTCGGCAATCTTCATATTCAAATGCAGTTCCAATTCGAGGTATATTAGGTTCAATCATATCATTTGGATGATTAGCAAACCCCTTGCAGCCAATTAAATTAATTTCCTGATACTTCTTAAAGTAGTAACAAGCTTTTCCAAGCAAGTCATTCTCGCTTACATGGCTTTCCTTTAGTGCCGTTTCTTTTTTCACACGGGTAACGGTACTATTTTCTAGCAAAATAGTTTGCCCTAATTTATTAGGCTCTGTTACAAAATTAAATCCACTATGATTGTAATGAAGGTTCATAATGCTGACATTGCGAAACGAAACTTTGTCATATCCGTTTTCCACTAAAATACCGTCAGCATTCGCGTTATTACAATTAATATCAATCCCTCCATCAATATTTATCCCTGTATTAAATATTGTATTCGGATCTGCGGTAGATTGCTTAAAATAAAGTAACGCCGCTCCTTCAAATCCCGTTAATGCTGTAATTCTTGTTTTATATGATGTTTCTGTTAAAATTTTAATCGCTGTTGTTTGAACAATAATTGGAGATTTAATAGCAATTCCTTTTGCTTTTGGAAAATAAACACTCGCCCCACCACGTCTCGCAGCTTCTTCAAAAGCTCTATTAATTCCTGCTGAGTCATCCGTCACACCATCTAGCGCAACATTATAATCACGGATATCAATAATGTCATCGACAATAGTTGCATAAGTCATTTTAATCCTCTCCTTTATTCAAATTTGCTAATATTTCTATTAGCACCTAAAATTTAGCACATGTTCAACATTCTCTCAAGAAAGGTATACACTCATCTAAAAATGAAAATCCCCGCCACATTCCGCAGCGGGGATTTTCAATTTAATAACTTACATTACTTAACTTTCTATCCTCAACATTTTTGCCTTCGTACTTAATTGCATCCACTAACAAAGTACTGTACTCCAAATTATATAAATCCATCAGTTCCTTAATATAGTTCATCTTTCGTGAGTTCGAAAGATCAATATACACATATACGCCAGACATTACCTCGCTATTTGTTACCGTTGCTTCGCCTGAAAACATTGACTCTAAACCAGTTTGGCCTTCTGCTTTCATTAGCTCGATAATGGGCATGCTGGATATTTCCGTTAACTCTTTTACGAAATGGACATAGAACTCTTTCCATGTTGTCACAAATTGATAGTCTTCATCCTTGAAACGATAGCCTTTTATTTTATAACCAGTGAAAGTTTGTTCGCCGTTATAAACGATCATTTCATTTTCTGGAATGGTTGGCAAAAATTCTGTTTGCGGGTACGTCCAAATTTTAAGCGCGATTTCAATTAGTTCTTCTGTTCGTTGATTGATTTCTTCCTCGCCCCAATTTTCAGCGTGAGCGGGAAGTTTATTTAGATTGACGAAATGGCTCTCTTTAAATCCTTTTTCCATATTTTGTTTTTCCAAAAAAGATTTGTTGCTGTATTTTGAGTTATAGCCCGTCAGTGTTAAATTTCCGAGCCTGTTTAAGTACATTTCGTGGATTTGCTTGTAATCTTGCCCCAACTCTTGTTGCCATGCGAGCGTCAGCCGCCGCGGCATAATGTGCTCAATCGAATATTTTCGCGCGCTAACGCCTTCATAAATCTGCAGTTCTTCGGCATGCCCAAAATTTTCCAACCGCTCAAAAAAATAAGTTCTAAAAGCAGCGTTCATATTGTAAAAATCATTTGCGCGTAAATGGTCGTTGATAACGAAATCGTCCGGAATTTTTGCAGTACTCGTTTTGGTTAAAATTAGGTAACTAAATAAATCTTTTAGCGTGGGCGTGTCATTTGACTCTGCTCTCAACCGTTTTAAGTCGCGGTACAAAGTTTCAATAACTTTGTTAAGAGAATTAGACGGTATTTTAGCAATCATTCTTCTTGCGATGTAGTTTTCTAAAATGGTGAAAACATCGACAACTTCAAAATCTTGCAAGTCATTTTGGTTGTAATCATAAAGAACCGCCATTAGGAACGGGCGTACAACGGTTGATTGCAATTCATTGAAGCGTCTCAAAATGGCATTGATTTCTTTGTTTTCCGTGTTGCCTTCCAAAATTTGCTGATAGGCTAGCGAATATTCTGAAAGCTCATCGAAAAAGACCGCCTTATTATTAAATTTGCTACTATAAAATTCCGTAAACGTTTCATATACCTTCGAGATATTCGGATATTTGCTATTTTTAACGGTTAAGTAGTCTCGAAAAAACGAGCTTAGCTGAAATTGTGTCCGCTCTTCAATTGGTTCCCAGTAATTTTGGAAATGCGCCAATTGCAGTTCTTGCTTTTCATTCATCAAAAGAAAATTCCGAATTTTATCGGCATCGGTCAAGTCCACACCTGTTGAATTTAAACTTTCAAAAATGAGTTGCGGGTCATCATCTGGTGAATTCAAATTGACAATCATCACTTGTAATTTTTCTATCGCATTCATAAGTTCGTCGAGAGAAATGCTTTCCTTTTCCAGCTCATGATAAAAATATTCATAGTTTATCGTTAAATTTGAATGCTTCACAAAGAATTTTTCGTCACCAAATAACTTTTTATATGTATGAAAATCTCTAGAATTCGGTATCAATTTATATTTATCTACATCGCGACTGAACGCGTCCATCAAAAATGCATTTTCAATATTGGCCGGGTTCACCCGTTCCCCTGTCAATTGGTGTGCTTCCATCCAGTTTTTCAACGCCAAAAGAAGCAGTGATATGGTTGTAAGTCGCTGTTGCCCGTCGATAACAATAATTTCCTGTGATAAATTTCCCGGTTTTACGACCATACTTCCAAAAAAATGCGTCTGTCTATGTTCTTTCTCTAACATCATTAAATCTTCCATGAGCCGTTTGCAGTTTTCTATCTTCCAATCATAATTCCGCTGATATACTGGAATTATCAGTTTTGAGGCACCGCGCAAATATTCTGTCAGATGCCTTACATTACCTTCCATATTTTCATGTCCTCCTCCGCTTTCGCTAGGTTTCGCGAAGCTGTTGTTTAATTGTCTATATGATAAAAGTATAGCATGAAGTATATTTCAAGTGAAATAAGAATTCTATCTATGAAAAAAAACGGAAATAAAGCGAAAGTCGCTTCATTTCCGTTTCAATATTACCTTAACCAATCGATCCTTCCATCTCAAACTTAATCAAACGGTTCATTTCAACTGCGTATTCCATTGGCAGTTCTTTTGTGAATGGTTCGATGAAGCCCATGACGATCATTTCGGTTGCTTCGACTTCTGAAACGCCGCGGCTCATGAGATAGAAAAGTTGTTCTTCGGATACTTTGGATACTTTTGCTTCGTGCTCAAGGGAAATATTATTGTTTAAAATTTCGTTGTATGGAATCGTATCGGATGTCGATGCGTTGTCCATGATGAGCGTGTCACATTCGATGTTTGAACGAGCGCCGTCCGCGTTACGGCCGAAATGGACGATGCCGCGATACGTTACATTACCACCGTGTTTCGAGATGGATTTTGAAACGATTGTGCTCGATGTGTTTGGTGCCATGTGCATCATTTTTGCACCGGCATCTTGGCGTTGGCCACGACCGGCGATGGCGATGGAAAGTGTCATACCACGTGCGCCTTCTCCTCTAAGGTAACAAGACGGGTATTTCATTGTCAGCTTGGAACCGATGTTGCCATCAATCCATTCCATCGTGCCATTTTCTTCAACAAACGTCCGTTTCGTTACGAGGTTGTAGACGTTATTTGCCCAGTTTTGAATGGTAGTGTAACGGCAATAAGCACCTGGTTTTACGACGATTTCAACAACGGCTGAGTGAAGCGAGTTGGTCGTATAAACGGGGGCTGTACAGCCTTCCACGTAGTTGACGCTTGCGTTTTCGTCGACGATTATAAGCGTCCGCTCGAATTGTCCCATGTTCGGGGAATTAATTCGGAAGTAGGCTTGTAGTGGCGTGTCGATTTTAACGCCAGGTGGTACATAGATGAACGAACCTCCCGACCAAACGGCGGAGTTTAATGCAGCAAATTTATTGTCAGATGGTGGAATGACTTTCGCGAAGTATTCCTTGAAGATGTCTTCGTTTTCTTTTAGCGCGGTATCAGTATCTTTAAAGACGATGCCGAGTTCTTCCAAATCTTTTTTCATATTGTGGTAAACAACTTCGGATTCATACTGTGCGGATGCACCTGCCAAATATTTCTGTTCGGCTTCTGGAATGCCAAGTTTGTCGAATGTACGTTTAATTTCTTCTGGAACCTCGTCCCAAGATTGAACGGTTTGTTCGGAAGGTTTCACGTAATACGTGATGTCCTCGAAGTCTAGTTCTGAAAGGTCTCCGCCCCAAGTTGGCATCGGCATTTTGTAAAACTGTTCGAGCGATTTCAAACGGAAGTCGAGCATCCATTCGGGCTCTTCTTTAATTTTGGAAATTTCACGTACAACATCTTCCGTTAAACCGCGTTCTGTACGGAAAACGGACGTATCTTTATCATGGAATCCGTATTGGTATTCGCCAATATCTGGAATTTCAGTCATATTAAGTTCCTCCTTTAACGATTTTCGCTTTCGTGAATGGCCCGCTCCATGGCTTTCCATGCTAGGGTCGCACATTTAATTCGTGCTGGAAATTTTGCGACGCCTGCTAGGGCTTCCACGTCACCAAATTCATCTATCGCTTCATGTTCGTGTCCTTGGACCATTTCGGAAAACTGGTGAGACATTTCAAGCGCTTCGTCTTCCGTATGCCCAATGACACTTTCTGTCATCATGGAAGCACTTGCCATCGAAATGGAACATCCACTTCCCGTAAAGCTGGCAGCTGTAATTTTATTGTCATCTATTTTCAAGTGCAAATGAATTTCATCACCACATGTCGGGTTGTTTAAGTCTATTGTGACGTTTGACCCGGCTAACTCCCCTTTATTCCGAGGGTTCTTGTAGTGATCCATAATCACTTGTCTGTATAGACCGTCTAATTTGCGACTGCTCATAAGCCAAAATACTCCTTCGTTAACTTTAATCCTTGAATGAAAAGATCAATTTCTTCTTTTGTGTTATAAATATAGAAACTTGCGCGAGCCGTTGAGTTCACGCCAAGCCATTTCATGAGTGGTTGTGCACAGTGGTGCCCGGCCCGAACGGCGATACCTTCTTCGTCAAGGACTGTGGCAAGGTCGTGTGGATGAACGCCGTCCAAATTGAACGTCACAAGACCTGCGCGCTTATGCGCATCTAGCGAGCCGTAAATGGTAATGCCAGAAATTTTTTGCATTTCGGCGAGCGCATAGCTGACAAGCTCCTGCTCATATGCATGAACCGCATCCATGCCGATTTCTGTCAAATAATCCACCGCCGCACCAAGCGCAATTTGTCCGCCAATCGTTGGTGTGCCGGCTTCAAATTTCCACGGCAACTCTTTCCACGTCGAATCGTACAGTTCGACGAAATCAATCATTTCGCCACCAAACTCAGTCGGCGCCATTTTTTCTAAAAGTGCTTTTTTCCCGTATAAAACGCCGGTTCCAGTTGGCGCCATCATTTTATGCCCTGAGAACGCATAGAAATCCACATCGAGCGCACCTACATCGACGGCCATGTGCGGAACGGCTTGCGCCCCGTCAACCACGATGACTGCCCCGTGGCGATGCGCGATTTGAGCGATTTCAGAAATCGGCGTCACCGTACCGAGCACGTTTGAAACATGCGCCAAGGCGACAATTTTCGTTTTAGCGCCAATCACGGAAGCCGCTTTTTCAACAGAAATGGTTCCATCTTGTTCGAGTTCGATAAATTTCAGTGTCGCACCTGTGCGCTTTGCAAGCTGCTGCCACGGAATGAAGTTGCTGTGGTGTTCAAGATGTGAAATAACAATCTCGTCCCCGCTAGAAACATTCGCCGCCCCGTAGCTATCCGCTACCAAATTAAGTGCCGTCGTCGTACCACGCGTAAAAATAATTTCCTGCACATGGCTCGCCCCAATGAATGCCCGCACTTTCTCACGCGCACCCTCGTAAGCATCCGTTGCCCGGCCAGCAAGCGTATGCACACCGCGATGAACGTTCGCATTGTCTGCTTCATAATAATGCGTGAGCGCGTCAACAACCTGTTTCGGCTTTTGCGCAGTCGCCGCATTATCAAAGTAAACAAGCGGTTTCCCATTCACTTCCTGCTCAAGAATTTTAAAGTCAGAACGAATTTTGGCGAAATCTTTCATTTAGCGCACTTTCCCTTCGATAACTTCCTTCAGCATCACTTTCACGCCTTCAATTGGCAATTGTTTCACAACAGGATCAAGGAACCCGTGAATTACAAGGCGCTCCGCTTCCTGCTTCGAAATGCCGCGGCTCATCAAATAGAACAGTTGAACTGGGTCAACACGACCAACCGAAGCAGCGTGCCCCGCGACAACGTCATTCTCATCAATTAGGAGAATCGGATTCGCGTCACCACGCGCACCTTTACTCAGCATCAAAACACGCGACTCTTGCTGCGCATCAGACTTCGAAGCGCCGTGCTTAATATGTCCAATACCGTTAAAAATCGTCGTCGCCTTATCTTTCATGACACCGTGGGATAAAATAGTCCCAGTGGAGGCTTTCCCGTAATGAGTCACTCTTGTCGTCACGTTTTGAGTCTGCTTGAAACGACCAACCGTCACCGTCTTCACATCGCCAGTTGAGCCATCACCCATTAAATTCGTGATATTTTCATTGATGGTGTCGCCGTCATTCATTAGACCAAGTGCCCATTCAATGGTTGAATCCGCACCAATATGACCGCGACGATTCATATACGTCGTAACGCCTTTTGAAAGGTTGTCTACCGCACCAAATGTAATTCGCGCATTGCGATTCGCGATGACTTCCTCCACAATATTTGCAATTCCAGTTCCTTCCGCGTCAAGCGAAACATAGTTTTCCACGTAAGTCACCGAACTATTGTCGTCCGCCACAACTAAAACGTGATTAACGAGCGGTTTTTTCGCATCTTGTTGCACAAAAATCGTTTGAATTGGCTCACTGATTTCCACGTTCTTCGGCACGTATAAAAATACACCGCCATTCACAAGTGCCGCATGAAACGCCGTCAACTTATGTTCGTCTACTTGAACCGCTTCGTTCATAAAATATTGTTTAAAAAGATCTGGGTGTTCTTTGGCTGCCGTCACAATGTCCGTTAAAATAACGCCTTGTTCTTGCAGCTCCTTGCTAAGTTGTAATCTTGCCGGACGCGCATCCACTTGCACATAATAGTTCGCATCCGCTTTATTTAAATCAACCAAGTTGGTTACCTTTTCAGCTAAAGCTTCGTTTGAAAGCCCCGTACTAGCTCCTTCAAACGTATCAAACTCCGTAAAATTCCAGCGTTCAATCTTCGTTTTATCCACAAATGGCAAGTCAAGTTCACTTGCTAATTTCCAAGCTGCCAAGCGACTTTCGGTTAAAAAAGCTGGTTCGCTAGCATGTTCAGAAAAGGCGCGGATAAAATCATCCTTTACAATTACATTTTCTGTCATGATTTTAACCCCACTTTCCTTATTTTTCGACTACGTCTTCTTCCTCTTCGAATTCAATGCCAAGCTCTTGCTTAATCCAATCATAACCCTCTGCTTCTAAACGTTTAGCAAGTTCAGCGCCGCCTTCTTTCACGACTTTTCCTTGCATCATTACATGCACAAAATCAGGCTCGATATAGTTTAGTAAACGCTGATAATGCGTGATAATCAGGCAGCCAAAACCTTCGCCGCGCATTGCATTGACGCCTTTTGAAACGACTTTAAGTGCATCAATATCAAGGCCCGAGTCAATCTCATCTAAAATCGCAATTTCAGGTTCAATCATAAGGAGTTGGAGAATTTCATTGCGTTTCTTTTCACCGCCAGAAAATCCTTCATTTAAATAGCGTTCAGCCATTTCTTCGTCCATATCTAAAAGTTCCATCTTCTCATCTAGTTTACGAATAAACTGCATAAGTGGAATTTCTTTTCCTTCTTCACGTCTGCTGTTAATCGCTGTGCGAATAAATTCAGCATTTGTAACGCCGCTAATTTCACTTGGGTATTGCATCGCTAAAAACAGACCAGCACGTGCGCGCTCATCGACTTCCATTTCGAGCACATCTTCTCCGTCTAGCGTAATACGTCCTTTTGTTACTTCATATTTAGGATGCCCCATAATCGCAGCCGAAAGTGTCGACTTCCCTGTACCGTTTGGCCCCATTATGGCATGAATTTCTCCAGTTGAAATTTCAAGGTTAACACCTTTTAAAATTTCTTTTCCTTCTATTTCAACGTATAAATCTTCAATCTTAAGTGTTGACATTCAAAATACCCTCCCCAGTTTGTTTTACATGCAATCTCGCATAGTCCTAGTTTAGTATAATTCTAATTTGATTACAACTATAAAAAACTGCACAATTTATCTTCTATCCTTCATTTTACTATGAACAAGGCAATTTTTCCACCTCGGTTTAAATTATCATTTTTTACTTCTTATTTGAGAATTTATTCCTTATCTTTTAGTCGAAAATTCATTCTACCTACACAAAATTTCAATTTCATCAGAAAAAAGAGGTTGTCTAATAGGGTGTGATATGTTATCGTTAAGCTAACGTAATATTTTTGAAACAATACTTTAATTCTGTAATATTATTCATCGGAGGAGATTTTTTATGAAAAAAGTAATAATAGGTATCGGCCTACTATTGCTATTTCTCTCGTTACAAGGGTGCAGCTCTCCCAAGTCAGACTTTACAAATGCCATGAAAAAACTAAGTGCAAATAAACAATTTACAATAGATACCAAGGTCAAAGTTAATGAAGTATCTTCCAACTACACGGAGAAGCTTGGGATAAACGACTTAAATACAACAGAAGTAGACTTAAAAATTTCTGCTGATACAATGCTTCAAACTTCTGGAATGGACGCCAATGTGCACTGGAGCAATTATTCACTGCATGTTCAGTCGCTCCAAAATAACCGTAACGGACTCATTTATATTCCAGTTGATATTTTCTACACAATCGACCCAAATATTGAAGATGCGCTAGGCCAAACGTCTAAACAAGTCTATCACACTGTTTTGGATAAAAATGAAGATTTGCAAGGAAAATATCTTGATTTTTACTCTGCTCTACAAAATATTTCCAACCAACCAATTGATAAAAAAACGGTTCAAAAACAAGCGAAACAAATCAATGAGTTGGAAAAAGAAACCGGTATTGCTTTATATGAATTTATGAACCAACTGGATGATGATCGCTTTAAAACAAATGAAGATGGTACGGTTGAAATTTCTATCCATAAAGAAGATTTCGTCACCTTATCCGATAAGCTACTTACAGCTTGGGATAAAAACAACGCCATTGTAAACCTTCTCTCGGGACAAAACGATGAGTCGACAATCACTGCAAAAAAAGAATGGCAAAACTATCAAAATAGCGTGCGCGCTTATTTTAAAAAGCTAAATGCTGACAAAAATCGCAAACTAGACATTCGTATGAGACTTGTACCCGACTCGGACTTTGGGATTAGCAAACTAACGCTCGACACAGATTATGAAAACAAAGCGAACAATGATCATTTTAATATAACGACTGAATTAAATTGGTTACCATACGAAAAAGTACCTGCCATTCCGTCAAGCGATGAAATCGTCACAAAGAAAGAGCTTGATAAAGTCATCTCAGATGGATTAAAATCGTATTTGCAAATTGAAAATAATAAATAGCACTAAAAAACGCGCTTTCGATTTTACGAAAGCGCGTTTTTTTAATAGAACTCTTTGTTGACGGTATGGATTGTTTTTTCCATATTTTCATGCATTTTATGGTCTTCGAGTAGCATAAGGGAAATAATGTCCATCACATACATAAGCGAAAACTGACTATTGACAAAATATTGGTTGCTCACAAAAAGGCTGTTGTAGACTGGAATGTTAATGTCGCTAAGCTCGACCATTTCATTTTTTTCAAAACTCGTGAACGTAATGATCTTGCTGCCGTTTTCTTTTGCTTTTTTTAGCGTGCTAATGAGTTCGCTCGTGTTGCCGGAATTTGAAATCCCGATTACAATATCGGAAGGCTTCGTAATCGCGCCCGTAATAATCATCATGTGTGACTCATTGAGACCTGTTGCGTTTAATCCCATGCGAATGAAGCGTTGCGACATTTCGATGGCCGTAAGTCCGGAGCTGCCTAAGCCACAAATATAGACACGTCCAGCTTCACGAATTAAATTAACGACTTTGCGAATTTCAGCTTTATCAATCATTTTCACTGTATTGTCAATCACTTTATGATAAAACGAATACACATCTTCAAAAATATCTTCATAACCCGCTGGTGGCAAATCTGTTGTTGCCGTGTTGATTTTTATTTTCAAATCAACAAAACTTTCACAGCCAAGCCGCTTACAAAAACGTGTAATTGTCGCGCTTGACGCCCCCGTTTTCTTCGACAAATTCGTAATCGTAATATTTTTAATCGAGTTGCTTTCCTCCAAAATATATTTAGCAATTTTCCGCTCTTTTAAAGGTAAAACATTATACATTTGCTGGATTTTCTGCAAAATATTCATCACACACGACCTTCTCTACTTAAAAAATGGTAAAGCGCCCCGACCATGCCCGCTTCATTCCCAAGCGTTGCAAACTCGATTTTTGCCGTGTTAAATGAATCAGACACTAACTGGTCTAAAACGGCCGTTTCAATTCGAGGTTTAAAATATGTTTTTTGTTCCATAATGCCACCGCCTAAAATGATAACTTCAGGATTTAAAACATAAATTAAATTTACAAGACCCGCTGCCAGATTGCAAATCCAAACATCGACAATCTTTTGAATTTCACTATCGCCGTTTAGCGCGCGTTTCATAATTGATTTCCCCGTCAAATTAACCTCACCCGTTACCAAACTCGCTTGCCGAATGAGTTCGCTTGTTGCCGCAAGTTCTTGGAAATGCTTGCCATTAACGCCCATATATCCAATTTCGAGAGCACGGTTTGAAGCGCCGCGAAGCAATTTGCCGTCTGCTAAAAAGGCGCCGCCAATACCCGTGCCAATCGTCAAACATAAAACGGACTTGAAATTTTTAGCGCCCCCTAAATAAAACTCACCAAGCGCCGCACAATTCACATCATTTTCAACTTGGCATGACAATTGATACGCCTCTTCAATTCGCTCTTTTATTTTCGTCCCCGTATACCCCGGAATCGTGTAGCCCGCATAACTAATTTCGCCGCGCTCCGTATCCACAACGCCTGCAGACGAAACCGCAACGCCCGAAATCCCGACCTTATTTTTAGCCACAATGTCTAGCACAGCTTCCATAATAAAATTTTCCGTCTTCGTCAGTCTCGTTTGCACCATTTGAACCGGCGTAAGACGCTCACCCGACTCACTAAACTTCGCAAACTTAATAGCCGTACCACCAATATCCATACACAAATATTCCGCCACAATCGTCACCCCTCTGTAAGCACCTCATAAAAGGCCGCTTCCGTTTTGGCATCAATTAACCGCAAAACACGCTCTTCCTCCATAAGCACCTCCGCAAGTTCCCCGAGCAGCTCCAAATGATCGTCCGCACTCGTTGCCGCAAGCGTGATCACAAGTTTTACCGGATCAAACATTTCACTGCCAAACACAACCCCTTCTTTCATTGTAGAAAAAGTGAGTCCTGCTTTATTCACCCCAAATTCCGGCCTAGCATGTGCGAGAGCGACATTTTTGGCAATCACAATATAAGGTCCGTTTTCGTGCATTGAACGAATCATTGCTTCGACGTACGAAGCTTCAATGGCGCCTCTTGCTAAAAGTTTTTCAGCAGATTTTCGGATTGCCTCTTCAAAGTTTTCTGCCGAAACACCAATTTCAATATCCTCAAGCTTTACATTATCCATTAACAATTTTATCCACCTCTTTTTTCAACTGACCTACATGTAATTGTGCTAAAGAATCAATGATTTGATAATGGGGAGTTAAATCACTGTATTTGGTCACCTCATTTGGCACAACAATGACCGGCATACCCGCCTGATTTCCCGCAATAAGTCCATTTTTCGAATCCTCAATGATAACCGCCTCGCCAGGTTCAACCGCGAGCTGCCTAGCCGCCTCTAAAAACAAGTCAGGCGCCGGCTTAATTCGCTCCACATCCTCCGCCGTAACAATGACATCAAAATAATCGATTAAGCCTAAACGCGTCAAATGCGAAGTCGGCTTGGCCCGCTTAGATGATGTAGCTAAAGCCAATTTCAAGCCGTACTCTTTCACCGCTTCAATAAAAGCAACCACCCCTTCTTTAGCCGGCAATGCTTTACTTCTTTCCAAAAAAAGCGCGCTTGTTTCTTTGGCGAATACCTCTTGATTTACCGTTATATTTTTTTCATGTGCAAGTTTTTGAAAGAACGCTTGATCATTTGCGCCTACACAAATTAAAAATTCCTCAACAGATACATCATAATCGAGCTCTTTTTTGAACCATTCTTGAAAAATCTCACACCAGATTACTTCTGTATCAACGATTACCCCGTCAAAATCCATAATGACCGCTTTTAGCATAATTTCCCTCCTAGAAACAGATAAAATTTGGAAGGAAAACGTATTTTCCTCCCAAATCAGTTATTTTTCTTTGCGACTATCTACTAAGTTTTGAATGAGTTCCGCATATTCTGGCGCGTTCAAGTAGTCCACTATTTCCACATAATAAACGCCCGGCTGTTTCTCGCGCACTCGTTCCATCAGTGATTTATGTGTCACGATGATATCACACTCTGTCGGCAATTCATTTACCGCAATATGGAATACTTTGATGTCATCTAAACCTGCATTTTTCACTTTTTTCTGTAGAACAGAGGCTCCCATTGCGCTAGAACCCAAGCCGGCATCACATGCATAAGCGATCCTTTTCACCTTACTAAAATCAAAACTTGCTGGTTCTTTTTCGGCAAACACGGATGAAATACTGCTTTTTTTACCTTTCAAGCTTTCCATTTGCACAGCTGCTTCTTGCAAGGCTTCTTCACTGTTTTTCGCGCGTTTGATGAACGGAATAGCAGTTAAGAATGTGACAAGCGCCGCCGCTAAAACCGCAATAATGATTTTAATATGGTCACCAGGCGCTGCCATCATCATGATGGTGATGATACTTCCAGGCGAAGCGACACCAACAAGGCCAGCATTTGTCATCGTTAAAATGAAAGTCCCCGTCATGCCACCTAAAATGAGCGGCAGGATAAGAACGGGATTCATTAGGACGAACGGGAAATAAATTTCGTGAATCCCGCCGAAGAAGTGGATGACACTTGCCCCGTAAGACGATGCTCGCGAACTCCCTTTTCCAAAAAACATATAGCCTAGTAAAATGCCTAAACCTGGTCCTGGATTAGACTCCAGTAGATATAAGACTGATTTTCCTGTTTCGGCTAATTGTAAGGTTGCGAGTGGACTTAATATACCTTGACCGATGGCGTTGTTTAAGAATAATATTTTGGCCGGCTCGATAATGAGTGCGGTTAGTGGCAAGAGGTGATAGTTGATAAGGTAATCCACACCTTCTGCTAAAACTGTTGTCACGCTTGCTACGGCTGGCGCCACCGCCACGTATGCAAATAAAGCAAGAGCGGCTCCGATAATTCCAATTGAAAAGTTATTGATTAATAGTTCAAAACCGGTTGGAATTTTCCCGTCAATTTTTTCATCAAATTTTTTGAGAATCCAAGCTGAAAGTGGTCCCATAATCATTGCGCCAATGAACATTGTAATATCTGAACTAATAATTGCTCCCATCGTTGCTACAGTTGCGATAACACCACCACGGTAGCCATGAACAGCACGACCACCTGCGAAAGCAATGAGTAATGGTAGCAAGAAATTAAGCATTGGTGCGATAAAGCTTTTGAGCATTTCACTTCCGGTTGCAACGCCGATAGCGGTTAAAATCCCCCAAGCCATAAATGCCCCGAGATTCGGAATCACCATGCCGCTCAGCTTACTTCCAAACTTTTGAACTTTCATATGAATGGACATTTAAATCCCCCTTTCCAAACGTACCTTTCTTAAAGTTCTACTTCTTTTCCTTCTTTGATAGACCTTTCGATTGCATCTACTACGCGCAGTGAGTCAAGCGCTTCTTTTGGTGTAATAATGGATTTTGTACCGCTAACAACATTGTTTACAAAAGCCATGACTTCCTCTGCCAAATCGCCGCTAACTTCTCCGTTCGTGTAGTACCAATGTCTTGAATCAGGATAGGAAACACCTTCACCGCTTACAAATTTCACACCTTGATCACAAGAATCGATGTAAGCAACTCCTTTTGTCCCAACTAACTCTAATTTATCATCAATAATCGTTGGCGAGTTTTCTGGCAACACCCAACAGGCTTCTAGACACGCAATGGCGCCATTTTCATACGTGACAATCGCATAAATAACATCATTCATACCACTTTCTTTTAAAAGCACACTACGACTTTTGGCAAAAACTTTGACCGGATTAGCATTCATATACCAGTTAATATAGTCAATGTCATGAATCATAACATGCATACTAAGGTCAGATGCACCTATGTAACGTTTAGGTCCCGTTATCGGACTGTTACGGCGACAATAAAGATGGATAATATCGCCTAGTTCCCCGCTATCTAGGCGCTGCTTGACCATATTGAAGCGTGGATCAAATCTTAGTAAGAAACCAACTGTAAATACTTTATCGTAATCTTTCGTAATTTCATAAATGGCTTCCCCGTCTTCGAGTTCTTTTGCAATTGGCTTCTCAAGCAAAATATGTTTGTTGTTTTTAACTGCTAATTCAACACATTCCCGGTGCATGTTATCTGGTAGGACGATACTCACTGCATCAATTTCCGGGTTTTCTAATAAATCGCGGTATTCTTTGTAGCCTTTGCAGTTGAATTTCTTTTCAGCTTCAGCGCGTTTCTCATCGTTATACTCGCAGATGGCAACCAATTCGACTTGTGGTAACTTCTGGTAAATTTCCGCGTGATAACTTCCCATTTGACCAATCCCGATTACGGCAACTTTTACTTTTTGTTCCATTTTAAACTTCCTCTCCTTTTACTTGTTTAATGGATGCAATGAATCGTTCTGTAATTTCTTTTGGACGCGTGATGGCCCCGCCGACAACGACTGCTCTTGCGCCAAGTTCGAGCACTTTTTCCGCTTTTTCTGGCGTGTCTATCTTCCCTTCTGCGATAACAGGCAATTGGGTATGCGACAAGACGCTTTTTAAATAGGCAAATTTATTGTGGCTAATGTTACAGCCTGCTGTTTCTTGCGTATAGCCATGCAGCGTAGTCCCAATGATGTCTACACCTGCTTGTTCTGCAAAAGCAACATCTTGCAAGCTTGCGGTATCGCCCATAATAAGTACGTCTGGAAACTCCCTTTTAACCACCTGAATGATGTCTTTAAGGGTTTCGCTTTGTGGGCGTTTTCGCGTGGTTGCATCTAGGGCAAGAACTGCTACGCCGAGTTCACAAATCGCGCGTGCTTCTTTTAAAGTTGGTGTAATAAAAACTTCAGAATTTGGATAATCTTGTTTAAAAATACCGATAATTGGTAAGTCTACTTCTTTCTGAATCGCTTTAATGTCTGATACTGTGTTTGCTCGAATCCCTACTGCTCCACCTTCTAACGCGGCTTGTGCCATTTTTGACATGATATATGAGCTATAAAGGGGCTCTCCTTTTAGAGCTTGACAGGAAACAATCAATCCTCCTTTAACTTGTTGTAAAAAATCATTCATCATGGTATTCTCCTCCTTCTCGGTCTTCTGCTTCTTTTTATATAAAGTATGCGCTTTCAAATAGAATATACTATAGAAAAATAATTTTATCAATATCATAAAACGAAAATAATTTTCATTTCACTTTAAAAAGAATGGCCCTAGTTGGGCTAAAAAAATTTAAAATTTTTTATAAAAAAGGCATTGCCAAATTGGCAATGCCTTTTAACGTTTATTTATCAACAGGAACTACAGCGCCGTCCCATTCTTTTGTAATCCAATCTTGGATTTCTTTTGAATGGAGAACTTCAACGAGTTTTTTCACGTTTTTGTTGTCTTTATTTTTTTCTTGTGTTACCACGATATTTGCATAAGGCGAATCTTTGCTTTCAATTGCAATCGCATCTTTTGTAGGGTTTAAGCCTTGGTCAACTACAAAGTTTGAGTTGATTGCAACCGCATCGCCTTCCTCATTGTTATACGCAGTCATCAAGTAAGCTGGATCTAAATCATATTTGAATTTCAAGTTTTTCGGATTGTCTTTAATATCATCAAATGTTGCATCTTGCGCTTTTACGCCATCTTTTAACGTCAACAAGCCTTCATCAACAAAAATGCCGATAACACGTGGCCAGTCAGATTGACTGTTAGAAAGTAAAATTTGCGCGCCGTCTTTTAAATCTTTTAAGTCTTTTACTTTTTTGGAATAAATGCCCATTGGCTCAATATGAATTGCACCAACATCAGCAAATTTATAACCTTTTTCTTTTTCTTCAAGTTCTAAATAAGGTTTATGTTGGAAATAATTGGCATCAAGTTCACCTTCATCGAGTGCTTTATTTGGCATTACGTAGTCGGTATACTTGACGATTTTAAGCTCAATTCCTTCTTTCTTCAAAATTGGCTTCGCTTGCTCCAAAATTTGCGCATGAGGCGTGTTGGAAGCACCAACGATTAACTCCTTACCATCAGAACTAGATGACTTTTTATCAGAAGAACCACTGCCGCAAGCGGCTAAAACTAAAACTAAGCTAAAAACAAAAATTGCACCAAAGATTTTTTTCATGTTAAACTCTCCTTTTTTTATCTTTTATCGACTGCCTTCGTGAGTAAATCGCCGATGATTTGGAAGATGAATACGATGATTAAAATGATAATTGTCGCAACTATCGTGACATCAGGTTGATTTCGCTGGAAACCTTCTAAGTATGCGGCGTTTCCAAGTCCGCCTGCTCCGATTACACCTGCCATCGCCGTAAAACCAACAAGCGAAATCGCTGTGACGGTAATACCTGAAACGATAGCTGGCAAAGCTTCCGGAATTAAAACTTTACCGATGATGGTGAAAAGATTTGCGCCCATCGCTTTAGCTGCCTCAATTACACCTTTATCTACTTCTCTAAAAGCAATTTCTACCATGCGGGCATAGAATGGTGCAGCAGAAATAATTAAAGCGGGTAGTGCGGCTTTTGGTCCAATAATCGTTCCAACGAGCGTTTTTGTCATTGGTAAAAGTAGCACGATTAGGATAATGAATGGAATCGATCGGAATACGTTTACGAGTATTGCTGTAATCCAATATAAAATTTTGGCAGGCATTCCTTCATTTCGATTCGTTAAAAAGAGCAATAAGCCGAGTAAAATACCAAGTATGAAAACAGCAACTAAAGAATAAAGTGTCATGTAGAGCGTTTCTTGCGTGTAGCCCCACATCAGTTGCCAGTCAACGTCTGGGAAGAGTTCCTTCATCCTTCAATCACCTCTGTTTCAATCTTCAAGTCGCGTAAATGCTGAATCGTATTTTCAATTTCCGCGTCGCTACCTTCAATTTGCACGTAAAGCGTCCCGTAAGCGCCGTTTTGCGTTTGCGTTAAGCTTCCGTGAAGCACGTTTAGCGACACATCATGTTGTTTTGCGACTTCCGAAATGACCGGCCTTGTCGCATTTTCACTCATGAAGAGCAGTTTAACGAGCTTGCCTTCCGAATAGTTTTCAAGCAGTAGGTGAATTAATTCTTCCGTTTCATCTGATTCTGTGACTTGTTCAATGAACCGCTTCGTCACAGGCTGTTTCGGATGTTTGAAAACGTCTAAAACGTCGCCTAACTCAACCACTTTCCCAGCCTCCATAACGGCAACTCGGTTACAAATTTTACGAATAACGTGCATTTCATGTGTAATAACGATAATCGTCAAATTTAAACGCTTGTTAATATCTAGTAGGAGCTCTAAGACTTCATCAGTCGTTTGCGGATCAAGTGCGCTTGTCGCTTCATCACAAAGTAGTACAGTTGGGTCGTTAGCCAGTGCCCTCGCAATTCCAACGCGCTGTTTTTGTCCACCGCTCAGTTCCGACGGGTAAGCATCTTCTTTACCCTCAAGTCCGACTAAACGGATAAGTTCGTTCACACGATTTTTTCGTTTTTGTCCGCGTACGCCTGCAATTTCTAGTGGGAACGCAATGTTGTCAAAAACGGTTCGCGACCATAGCAAATTGAAATGCTGAAAAATCATCCCAATTTTTTGCCGAGCCTTCCGAAGTTCTCTCCCGCGGATTTGGCTTACTACCTTGCCGTTTACGTCAACTTGTCCTGCTGTTGGAAGTTCCAAACCATTGAACAGTCGAATCAGACTACTTTTCCCCGCGCCAGAGTAACCGATGACACCGAAAATCTCGCCTTCTGCAATTTCCAAGCTAACGTCATCGACCGCCCGCACTTTATTTTTTCTTGTCGCATAATCTTTTACCACATTTTGGAGTGTTATCATTCGCTTCACCTTTTTCTCTCAATGTAAAAAGCCTTCCTGCATGAGCAGAAAGGCACGAATTTAGCGTTGTACGACTTTCTTCTCATCTTTCAGAACCAATCTGTTCTGTATGAATTAGCACCTTAAGTGTTTACTTAGGTTGCTGGGCTTCGTCGGGCATATCCCTCCACCACTCTGGATAAGAATTAAATTATAATTGGCGCGCTTGAAACGCGTCCTGTTTTTTCATATTACATTTAGAACGCTGTTTTGTCAACAGTAAATTTCAGATTTATGTATCGAGGAAATGCTTTCGGATAATCCGGGGCTCGTTTGATAAGTATAATAAAAGACAGCAATGACCGTTAAAATAGCAATCGACATAATAAAAAAGCTTTTCTTTGTCATTTTTTCCCCTCCTAGCTTAAATTTTACTTCCTTAAGCTAAAAACGCGGGAAAGAAATGGGAAAGAAAAGCTAAAGATTGAATCAATATGAGCTTGAAATTGCTCGTTTAAATTAATGGTAATTTCACGGTAAATGTTGTCTTATGATGTTTACTTGTCGCCATCACAAGGCCGCCGTGGCGTTCCACGATTGATTTTGCAATCGCAAGGCCAAGACCCGTGCCTGTCGTCGTACGATTTTTATCGACTTTATAAAAGCGGTCGAACAAATGTGGCAAATCAAGCGCGGGAATTTCCTCACCATAATTAATGACATCAATCACCGCAAAGTCTTCTTCTTTTCGGGCAACTAAATCGATATGTTGATTGCCTTCCCCGTATCTAAGGGCATTTGAAAACAAGTTTTCAAAGAGGCGCATAATCTGATTGCCGTCACCGCTCACAACTAAATTGTCCGCCTCATAAGTTTCAATGATTTCCATGCCCTTATCACGTGCAAGCCCATCAAATTCTGCGACAAGTTGGCGGAGCAGCTCGACCATATCTAACCGATCATTTTCCAGCGTATATTCAGCACTTTCTAAGCGTGTATAAGAAAATAAATCATCGATAAGCTTATGCAAGTGCTTTGCTTTATCATAAACGAGCTCGGTATAGTATTTGAGTTCGACTTCATCACGGTAACGATCATCGTGAATATAACTTAAATAGCCTAAAATTGAAGTGAGTGGCGTCCTTAAATCATGTGATACATTCGTGATTAAATCGTTTTTCGCTTGCTGCGCTTCTTGCTCCTGTTTCATTAAATTTTCTTGACGTGAGCGCATTTTCTCAATGTTCATTTCCAGCTCGCGAATTTCTGGAACAAGACTCTTCGTATCAACTGGACGGTCAAGCCCGAGCGCATAGTTAATTGTGCGCAGTTGCTTCTTTAGTTTCCGTTGACGCATTAACCGGTAAAAAATATAGAAAATAAGTAACGCCATGATGAGCGTAATGATATATTTCGCCAAAAGAACCACCGGCGACTCCACCACATTGTTATACTTTCCTCGTCCAAATAAATCCATAAATGAATCGCTTAAACCACGAAGCACCACCGACTCATCACGAATCGACTGCACCCACAAAAAAATCGTCTGGAGCGCAACGCCCGCTAGAAGCCATGAAATTATCGCAAAAAAAGCAACTTGCCAAGGACCCATTACATGCGCGAGCCGCTCAATCATTTGTTTAAATTTCAATTTTATACCCTACTCCCCAAATCGTTTTAATCACGTTCTCCCCGTCTAGCGCTTCCCGCAATTTATCGCGTAAGTTACTAATATGCACCATGACCGTTTTACTCGCGCCAAATGCCTGCTCCTGCCAAATTTTTTCAAAGATATATTCTGAACTAAAAACCCGGCCTGGTTCACTCGCAAGTAAATGTAAAATATCAAACTCCGACGTCGTCAAATGAAGTTCCTTTTGGTTAACCGTCACAATATGCTGATCCCGATTAATTTCAATTGGACCAATGACTAAATTATTCGTTTCGTCCGCTGCAACCGACTGCATATTTTGAATCCGCCTTAAAATCGCCTTCACGCGCACAGAAAGTTCGAGCGGATTAAACGGTTTAATCATATAATCATCCGCACCTGTTAAAAGCCCCATAATTTTATCGTTGTCCTCCGCTTTCGCACTCAACATTAAAATTGGCGTTAAAATCCCCTCACTGCGCATCATACGACAAACTTCTAAGCCGTCCATTTCCGGCATCATAATATCTAAAATAATCAGTGAAAAATCAATTTTATTCACCAAACTCCAAACCTCAGCCCCGTCATAAGCCTGATGGATATCATATCCTTCATTTTGCAGGTAAAGCTTGACCAAGTCGACAATTTCCTTATCATCATCTGCAATTAAAATAGATGTCATCGTCCCTTACCTCTTCTCATTTTTATTACCCTCATTGTACCATCACAACGAAAAAAAAAGAAATCAGTTGAGATTTCTTTAATAAATATTAAACATTTGTCGCTCTTCCTCCGGTTCCAAATGAATCAACACCTGTGCCTTCGAATAAAACTCACCAATTTCCCGTTCAATCGTGTCACAAAGCGCATGAGCCTCCGTCACCGTCATCTCACTCGACACAACAAGATGAAAATCAATGTACTCCTCCGCACCCGCTCTTCGCGAACGAAAATCATGAAACTCAATAAAATCCTCTTTGTGAGCTAAAATAATACGTTTGATTTCTTCTTCCTCTTTTTTATTCAAACGTTGGTCCATAAGTGGTGGAAACGATTCTTTGAGCAACTTCCAAGCCTCATACATAATGTAAATTGCGGTTATAATTGCAATCGTTGGATCGAGCCAAGTCCAGCCAGTCAAATAAACGAGTAGCAGACTTCCTGCAATACCAAGCGATGTAAAAACGTCCGTATAAAGATGTAGCGCGTTTGATTTCATTGCTACAGAATTCGCCTTATCAGCCGCGCGTTTAATCACCCGAGAAATAATCATGTTTACCGCTGCACCGAAAAGCATTACAGCAATTCCGAGTGCAGGAAGACGAATTTCATGCGGATTCGTAAATTTATTAATCGATTCTATAATAATCCAAATCCCCGCAACAAAAATTAGCAGCGTTTCAATTGTACCCGCAATATTTTCCGCTTTGCCGTGCCCATACGGATGGTCATCATCAGCAGGTCTCCCCGCAATCCGAATTGAGAAAAATGTAATGACAGAAGCAAAAAGATCCATCGATGAATGGACCGCCTCCGAAATAACAGCCACCGATCCCGTCAAAAAACCAACGATTAATTTTAAAACAACAATAATAAAATTACTTATAACGGATAAAATTGTTAAATTATTGTGACTCATCTTATCTGCCCCCAAACACTCACTTATCAAACACCTGAATAAGTGTATCATATCGAAGTTAAATGGGTCTACAGCAACCTTTTTAGTGTTAACCAGTTCTATATCAGAGATGAAACTTTTTTTACTCTGGGAAACTTTCTAAAAAGTTAAAAACTGGGACAACACTATGCAAAGTATACGTTTTATCCACAAATTCACCACGTTCAATCCGCACTAAAACCGGTACCGCTTCAATTTCAAAGCATGGCGCATATTCTTTCGAAAGATTTAAATCTAACGCATACGTTTCGATACCCGCACTTTTTTCCGCAAGCTCAATCATCTGCCCAGCAAGCCCGCAAGAACCACATAAAGGCGTATAAAAATAAAAAAAGCCACTTTTCTTTTCCTCCAAAAAGCGCGCCAAGTCGTTCTTATCAAACTGAATCATATTTACCTCCTAAAAAGCCAACCTCATACAAGGTTGGCTCGAAAATTTAATCCTCAATCACTTTTTCATAATCTTCGCTTGATAATAGCGCATCAATTTGTTCAGCAGATACATTTTTCACTTTCAAAATCCAACCTTTTTCATATGTATCACTGTTTAAAAGTTCTGGTTCATCTTCTAAGCCTTCGTTAACCTCTACAACTTCCCCCGTTACCGGTGCATAAAAATCAGAAACCGTTTTAACAGACTCAATACTTCCAATAGAGTCACCTTGCTCTATTTTATCGCCAACTTCTGGCAATTCAACAAAAACAATATCGCCCAATTGGTCTTGCGCAAAGTCTGTAATGCCAATGATATACGTATCACCGTCTTGTTTCACCCATTCATGTTCTTCCGTATACAATAAATCTTTTGGTAAACTCATTTTAAAAACTCCTCCTTTTAATAAAACAGCGCAATTTTATTTCCAAGCAGCTTCAAATTCTTCTTCTTTAAAGCCGAGTGTTACCTTATTCCCGTCCGTCGTAAGCGGACGCTTAATTAATTTTCCATCAGAAGCAAGCAATTTGAACGCTTCCTCTTCAGACATCTCATCTAACTTATCTTTCAAACCGAGTTCACGGTATTTGATTCCACTTGTATTAAAGAAACGGCGAAGCGGCAAACCACTTTTTTCAAACAGCGCTTTTAATTCATTCGCTGTCGGCGGATTTTCGATTAAATCAATTTGGTTAACCTCCACCTTGTTTTCCTCAATCCAAGCCTTTGCTTTTCTGCATGTCGAACACTTCGGGTACCAATAAAAATCTATCACAATCGCTACTCCCTTCCCACCTAAATCTACTTCTATCATAGTCCATTTTCCCCAAAATCACAAATAAAAAAGCAAGTCCAACACAACTTTTGGCTAAAAGCAGCGCAAAAAAGAAAGCGCATACATAAAAATCCCCTTAACTTTTTAGTATCTCTTCTTCCGCCCACTTTTTCGTGTCCTCGCTAAAGCTATAATAATCCGGCTTACAGTCAATATAAATCTCACTTACAAGCCTAAAGTCCTCCAAAACAAAAAGTTCCGAGTTCATAAAATACTCGCCTGATTTCACATTATGCCAAAACAAAGTCGAACCGCACGTCTTGCAAAACCCACGTTCACCAAGTTTCGACGAAGAAAAGCGCGTCATATTTTCCTCCCCCGAAAAAATCACGTCCAAACCACCACTAATGCTCAAAAACGGTCCAGCTGTCCATTTCCGACACATTTCGCAATGACACGCATGAATGTCATGATCTTTAGAATTCACTGTCACATTCACAGCCCCACAAAGACATCTCCCATCTAATTCCCCCATCAAAACCGCTCCTTTTTACTATATATATTTAAGAAAAAAGCTGAATCTAAATGATTCAGCTTAATTTACCATCTTACTTTCGATTTCAAACATCGATTTTTGATAGTTAAAACGAATGGATAAAATGAGACCTATCGCCATCATATTTCCGAGTAGTGCACTTCCTCCGTAACTTATAAATGGTAACGGAATCCCTGTAATAGGCAGTAAACCGATATTCATTCCAACATTTTCAAGAACGTGGAACATAATCATCATGACAACACCCGTACAAATATAAGAATAGTAAGGAACATTAATATCAAGTGCCACCCGAATAATTTGATAAATGAGCAGGAAATATAGCGCAAGTAAAATGCTGGCGCCTACAAAGCCATAGTCACCACCGATAATCGTAAAAATAAAATCATTATGGTTTTCTGGAATCGCAATCGCATCATATCCCGCGCCGTTCCCGGTAATCTGCCCAGAACCAATGGCCGTCATCGCACGCAGCACTTGATAACCGCCACCTTGCGGATCAGTTTCCGGATTAATCCATGTCGTAATACGATCAAATTGGTATGGCTTAAAGCCAATCTTAACGAGCCAATTTTGATGATAAATAACCATCCAAATCGCAGCTGTTCCAAGCGCGATAATCCCACCATACAGTGGTACGATAATCTTCCAACTAATCCCCGAAACGAGAATCATTCCCGCAATAATCGCAATAAAAACAAGTGTCGTCCCTAAATCCGGTTGCATCATAATAAGCACTAGCGGGACCGCTGCAAAAAGTCCTATCTTCACAATCAACCAAAAATCATACTTAATCGTATGTACCTTAAACTTGTTGTTATGGTCCATAATAACCTTCGCTAAAACGATAATAATAATAACTTTAACAACTTCCGACGGCTGTAAGCTTCCCAAAAATGGAATGATAATCCAACTTTTCGCACCTTTTACTTCTTTACCAAAAACAAGCACAAACACAAGCAGGAAAATACCAAGCGCATAATAATAATACGCCCATTTTGTCAGCCTATCATAATCAAGTTGCATCATCACAACGATCGCAAATGTTGTCACCGCGTACCAAACGATTTGCTTCATCACAAAGTTCGTATCATACTGCTCATTCGTAATCTGCGCACTATAAATCGATATTAAACTAATTAAGCAGAGCAACATTAAAGTTAAAATAATACCGTAGTCAATTCGCCCTGCCATTTTATTTTGCTGGTTCATTCTTTACGCTCCTAACTGGTTGGTTAACAAAACAATCCCTTACTTTGCCCCCAAACACTCCCGTAAAACCCAATTTATACATTATAACATAAAATTTCTCTCTTCATTATATCAAGTTTTTAACAGATAGGAAGCTTTTTCACGAAATTCTAATCTAAAATTATGATGAGAAACGCGTAGACGAAACCGGCCGAATCGATAGTTTATCACCAACTTCTGAAACATCTGCTTTTATGTGAAAAATTTCTTCCAAAAGTGCCGTCGTAAACACCTCATGAGGCGTACCAGTTTTAGCAATCGCACCATCTGTACAAGCAAAAATTTGATCACTATAAAGTGCAGCTTGATTCAAATCATGCAAAACAAGCACTATCGTCATTCCGTACTCGCGATTTAATTTCGTAAGCAAATCCAAAAGTTCCAATTGATGCGCGATATCAAGATATGTCGTCGGCTCATCTAACAATAAAATTGGCGTCTTTTGCGCCAAAGCCATACCAAGCCACGCTCGCTGCCGCTCGCCGCCTGACAACGTGTGAAGCGGCCGATAAGCGAGGTGCTCCAAATTGCATACCTGAAGCGCCCAACGAATTACCGTTTCATCTTCCGTAGTAAGCCCAGTACTCAGCCACGCTTTATGCGGCATCCGCCCGTAGGCAATTAAATCGTGCACCACCACATCTAAAAGGCCGTCTGGTGCCTGCGAAAGCATCGTCATTTCCTTCGCCAATTTTTTCGCGCTAATCGACGCCAAATCAGTTCCATCAAGCATGACACAGCCGCTTTTAGGTTCGAGAAGGCGCATCATTAGTCGAAGGATAGTCGATTTTCCCGACCCATTCGGTCCAACAAGCGTCGTTATTTTTCCTTCTTCAATTTGCAGCGACAAATCGCGAATCGCAAAATCCTTTTTTCTCGAAAAAGAAAGGTTTTCAATGTCTATTTTCATGAAGTGACACGCCCTCTCTGTAATAGAATGAGGAAGAACGGCGCGCCAATCATCGCAAGTAAAATCCCCACTGGGAGCTCAATCGAGCCAAACCAGCTTCGCGCCGCCGTATCCGCAAAGCCCACCAAAACGGCACCGCCTAGCGCCGACATCGGCAGTAAATATTTATAATCATTCCCAATAATCAATCTAAAAATGTGTGGGACAACTAGGCCGACAAAGCCAATTAGGCCCGCCACACTGACTGCCACGCCGCTCAAAAATGCCGCCAACATGATAATGAAGAAACGATGCTTTTCAACCGCATAGCCTAACAATTTCGCCGCGTCGTCGCCGAGCATGAGCACATTGGATGAGCGGATGGCAAAAATGCTAAGGATAAATCCGACCACCATGTAGGGAAATATCATCTCCAAGTGATACCAACTTTTCCCCGAAAGTGTGCCCGTCATCCATGAAATCACACTCTGCACACGATTCGAGTAAAGCACCATAATGCCAGAGGTCATCGCCGTAATAAACGCATTAATCGCCACACCAGATAGAATCACGCGCAGCGGTGAAACCCCTTTATCCCAAGCCACGATGTAGATTAAAAGGGCTGTTCCAAATGCGCCTAAAAATGCACCAAGCGGGACGAAACCCGATAAGGTAGGGAAAACGATTGTCAAGATGATGGCAACAAGGCCTCCGCCCGCCGATACACCGATAACGCCTGGATCAGCAAGCGGGTTTCGCATAACGCCTTGAAGTAGGCAGCCTGAAATCGCAAGCGCCGCCCCAACTAAAAAGGCAATTAGCATTCGTGGCAAGCGTAAATTCCATACGAGCTGGTTGGAAAGCGTGTCGCCGTCACCCGTTAAAACATGCCAAACTTGCGAATACGAAAGACCCACCGAACCAGTCGTCAAACCGTAAAAGAAAACCACAATTAGAAGGACTAGAACAACAGCAAGCGAAATCAAACGGCGTCTTCGTCTAGGATCATGCGCCGCACTCATTTCGCCACCTGATTTAATTTCTGAGTCATATAATCAAGCGCCTCGTCAATTCGGACACCCGGATTCGTTCCAAACAAATCAGCCGGGAGCACCATGACGTGGCCGTTTTTTACCGCCGTAGTCGAATTCCAAGCGTCATTTTGTTCCATTTCTTTTCGAAAAGCCGCTTCCGTTTCTTTTTCATCCCCACCGTGAATCATTAAGAAAATCACTTCCGGATCTTCCGCAACAATTTTTTCAATATTAAGTGCCGCGTACTGTGGAAAATTCTCCACGCCCTTTAAGTTTTCCGCAACATTAATTCCGCCAGCAATTCGCAAAGTATCTCCGCTAAGCGATGTCGGCAAAGCCGCATAATTGCTTCCCGGTGCCCCTAAAATCATAAGCGCCCGGACACTCTTCCCCGCTTGCGCCGTTTGAATTGCCTCTTCCTTCTCGGTTAGCATCTGATTCAATTCCTTCGCTTTCGCCTCCGCAGAAAGCAATTTCCCCAGCACTTCCGTTTGCGTTTTAATTTCATCAACCGAATTCGCGCCCGTCAAAATAACCTTCGCCCCAATTGCCTCAAGCGCTGGTACATCCTTCAAATTTTGCTCCGAACTCGCCACAATCACATCAGGCGCAAGCGCCGCAATTTTTTCCAAATTTAAATCATGTGTATTCCCAACTTCCGTAGCGCTTTTCGCTTCGTCCGGTTCCACACCACTCGCATCTTGCGTTTGCCGCCCAACCACTTTCCCGCCAAGCGCATAAACAATGTTCATATCTGAATTTGTGAGCGTAATAATTCGCTTCGGTAATGTATCAAACGTGACAGTCCGCCCCGCCATATCATGTATCGTTAAAACTGCTTTTTCCGCTTTCGCCTCGCTAGGAGTCTCTTTCTCCGCCGACTCAGGAGCCCCCGCACAAGCAGCAAGAAATAAAATCGCGATAAAAACCAGTCCAAAATATGCCTTTTTCATAGTTTCCTCCCCGTGTTTTCTGGTATATTTATTGTACTAGAAAATCCCTTTTAATTCAAAGGTTAATTGAGAATCATTTTCATTAAGAACGGAGCGATCACATGTTAGACTTTGTAGTCCCCTTGCTACTCATCGGTTTAGGCGCCTATTTTTATTTTTTCACCCCAACCAATCAAAACCAAGCCCTCAGCTACCGGACAAAAGCGAGTTTAAAATCACCAGAAGCCTTCAAACGAGCGCATCGCTACTTAGGCAAGCTTTGGCTAATACTCGGTACCGCCACATTTTTCCTTTACGTTGCACTAAGTTTTGTCCCCATCCAATTTTTCATACGCAGTAGCTTGTTTTTCGTCATCCTTTTAATTTTATTATGCCTATCCATTTTATTAACCGAACGTAAAATAAAACAATAATTTTTTGTTGAAAAACAACAAATTTTATTTTATACTAAAACTAATCCTAAAAGTAGTGAGGTATTTAGTATGAAAAGAGAAACTTTACTTTTAAAGCTCGTCATTATTGTTCTCTGTATTCCAGTATTGGCGCTTGCATTTGTCGGTCTGCCTCGCCTGATTATCGGGGCACTTCAGACCTTTCCAAACAATCAAATTTTTGTTTATATGGCTTTCATCAGCATTTATTTGAGTGCCATTCCATTTTTCATTGCCGTAGTTCAAGCATTCAAACTGCTACTTTTAATTGATAAAAACAAGGCTTTTTCAACCCTTGCAGTTAAAAATCTAACTAAAATCAAGTTTTCTGCTTTCCTAATTAGTGGCCTATATTTACTCACCTTACCACTATTCTACATGGCAGCCAACATCACAGATGCGCCCGGAATTATTTTCATCGGAATCGTGGTCATTTTCGCCGCATTTATTATCGCCATTTTTTCGGCTGTTCTTGAGAAGCTACTACAAAACGCGATTTCCATCAAATCTGAAAATGATTTAACGATATGAGGTGATTTTATGGCCATTATTATAAATGTAGATGTTATGCTCGCCAAACGAAAAATGTCCGTTACAGAACTATCCGAAAAAGTCGGCATTACAATGGCAAATTTATCCATTCTAAAAAACGGCAAAGCAAAAGCCGTCCGCTTCTCAACCTTAGAAGCTATATGTAAAGCACTTGACTGCCAACCCGGCGACATTTTAGAGTATCAAAAAGACGACGAAACACTTTAGCAGGTAACTGTAGCAAATTATGAACTTACACGAAATAAAAAATCAGGCGGATAGCAAAGATTACCTTTGTCATCCGCCTGACCGTTAATTCGCTAGGATTGGCAACAATTTCACCATTTCCTCTTGAACCAGTTGTTGATCATATGCTGTCGCAGAATGAAAGGCATTGCGCTTCAATACCTGTTTTTCTGCTTCACTGATTGAACTAAATTGCACCAATTTTTCAGCAATCGAACTAGCACTACCAACCTCCGTGAAATAACCGTTTTCTCCCTCAATCAAATACCCTTGAATTCCCGCAATACGACTACCAATCACCGGAACTCCACACGCCATCGCTTCGATGCCAACAAGTCCCAAGCTCTCCCCTTTTCTCCGACTAGGAAATACAAAAACATCCATTTCGTTATAAAGTGCGGCCAAGTCCTCTTGCGGCAGTAAAGTATAGCAACGCACATCATCTTGAAGCCCGAGCTCCTGAATAAGCGCTTCTTTTTGCTCGTTTTCCTTACCATTCCCCACCATAATAAGCCGCACAGGCCGATTCGATACGCGCTTAAATTGCGCAAAACCTCGAAGAGCATCGTCCCATCCTTTATCAATATCAATACGTCCCACGTAGCCAACACAACAAACGTCCGCGTCCTTATCTATTTTTTGAGGTGCAAAAAGCGTGCGATTCACTCCACCAGACGGCGAAATCAAAATATCACTAGATACAATTTTGTATCGTTTTATAACCACTTGTTTGAAATAATCAGACGGCACAACAACATGATTCGCCTGTTTTAATAACCTTGCCACCCATGATTGCAACCGTTCTTGAATCCGGGTTTCCGGAAACACATCACTACCATGAACATTCACAGTAAGATTAATTTTACGGTTTAAAGCTTTCGCACATAAAATGGGAATCGCACTATGAGAAGCGTAATGCAAGTAAACTACATCATATTTTTTAAACAATAAAGTAAAGAAAATACGGAAGTAAAAAACAATATAATTCCAAAGCTTTTTCCACTTGTTTAACTCTTTATTCATTGTAACCGTATCAATTTCACTTGATGCATTTTCAAGTATATGCACATGATTTTTCACAAAAATGCCGTATGACGGGTATTCTTTAGATGGAAACATGTTGGCGATAACAAGTATTTTCATGTCTAATTTCCTTTTCAAAATATTTTTGCAACAACTTAGTAAACTTTTTTATTTTAAATTTTAGAAAACTGCACACTAACAAGAAGGCACATCGATTTTTCGAATCACTTTCAATGTGCCTCACTCCCTTTTTATCTCTCTTCACGAATCACTCTCGCCGGAACTCCGCCAATAATACTATATGGTGGATATTTCTTCGCCGGAACCACTGCCCCAGCGGCTACAACACAACCATTCGGAATTTCTGCACCCGCTAAAATCGTGACACGAGTCCCAATCCAAACATCATTGCCGATAGAAACAGATTTTTTTTCTGTTCCACTATCTAGAATTTTCTGCGTCCCGTCAATACAATGCGTTTCCGTTAAAATGACTACTTCAGGTGCCATTAAAACATCATCACCAATATGAACTGGTGCCGCAGCAATGATTCGCGAGTTATCACCAATTGATGAACGCGTTCCAATATGAATATTTTTCGTATATCTTAATTTTAAATTTGGTCGTAAGTTACTATTTTCTGCACAACTTCCAAATAGCGATTTAGCAACTTTGTTCTTAAGCTTGCGCAATAAGCGTCCAGCTGCAAGTCGATTAGGCATCGGAAGGCAGTTAAGTATTGAAAATACAATTGCAAGCATTACTTATGCCGCCTTTCTTTCAGCACTTTCTTCATGAAGCTTAAATTTCCCACAAAATAACGCTTAAACATGCGACGCGGTTCCTGAGCAAAACGGTAAAACCATTCCAAGCCAGTTTTCTGCATCCACTCCGGTGCCCGCTTTGTCAAACCCGAAATAACGTCAAAACTTCCTCCCACGCCCATAACAAAAGGAGCCTTCATCGTATCAATATGCTCCCGAATCCAAAATTCTTTTTTTGGACTGGAAAAAGCAACAAATACAATATCTGCTTGTGATTTTTGAATATCAAGCGCAATTTGTTCCGACTCAGCATCATCAAAATAACCATTTCGGCACCCCGCAATTTGTAGTGCTGGAAACTTCTCTTGATGAATCCGCACAACGTTTTGCACCACTTCTTCGGTTGCACCAAAGTAAAAAACTCGGTATCCCTTTTCTGCGCTTTTCTCAACTAATTTTTCAAATAAATCGATACCCGTAACTCTTTCAGGTATATGTTTTCCTAAAAAGTTTGCCGCCCAGACAATTGACTGTCCGTCTGCATTGATAAGCGGCGAATCATTTATAATTTTTGCAAGTTCGCTATTTTCCGCCATTAAATTAATTTTACTGGCATTAATAACAACATGCTGCACTGGTCTTTTTTCGTGGACAATCTCTTCAATTTTATCCAAAGTTTCTTGCATTGTTAGAGCATCCACGTAGCTTCCTAATAAAAACATACGAGTCATAAATTTCTGCTTCTCCTCTTGAATTAATAAGCACTATTCGGCACAAAAATCACGCGTACCGTTTTCAGCAAAATCTTCATATCTAGTGAAAAACTGACATGTTGAATGTAGTGCAAATCTAAATTCACCATTTCAGAAAAGCTAACATCATTACGTCCACTGACCTGCCATAATCCTGTACAACCTGGCGTGATCGCTAAACGTCCTAAATCCCTTTTTGAATACTCCTCAACCTCTCGTTCAAGCGGCGGACGTGGTCCAACTAAAGACATGTCGCCTTTTAAAACATTTACTAATTGTGGTAATTCATCAATGCTTGTTTTACGTAAAAATCTTCCTAATTTAGTGATTCGCGGATCATGTTTCATTTTAAACATCGCGCCTTCAACCTCGTTATGTTCAAGTAACTCGGCTAATTTTTCTTCGGCATTCGGAATCATCGTACGAAATTTATACATCATGAAGCGATTACCATCTTTACCAATACGTTCTTGCTTAAAAAAAACAGGTGCTCTTAAATCGCTTAGTTTAATGAGGATAAATAATAAAATAAAGAGTGGTGTTAACAGAAACAGACCGCAGCTTGCACCAAGAAAATCTATAACTCGCTTGGCAATTGGATAAAATCTCATAGTTGTTTTTGTAGTGGGCTTTGCCACTGTTTTAATTGACTCCATCTCGATTCCTTTCATTAACTATAATAGTAATAATTATTCTTGTTGCTTTTCACATAATTTAAGACCGATCCAATAATTGATACTTGGGTGTTTTTAAGCTGTTGTACCGCCAATTTCGCATGTTCTTTAAGCGTTTTGTCACTACGAAGAACAAGAATTGCGCCATCTACATAAGGGGTTAAAACTAACGCGTCTGATGAAGCTAAAATTGGAGGTGTATCAATAATAATTTGATCGAATTCCTCAGCAAAACTTGCTAATAATTGCCCCATTTTTTTAGAAGCTAGTAATTCATTTGGGTTCGGCGGTATCGTTCCGCTCGTTAAAATCATTAAATTTTCAATTTCAGTTTCATGAAAAACATTCTCTGGCTGGATTTCGTTATCCGTTAACAAGTCCGATAAGCCAATATTAAATCTAATTCCAAACGTTTTATGTCCCGTTGGTTTCCGCATATCTGCATCAATTAAAAGCGTTTTACTTCCTTGCTTCGCATAACAAATAGCTAGGTTAGCAGATATGGTAGATTTTCCACTTTCAGGCTCAGGAGAAGTAACTAAAATCGACTTATATTCTTTATCTACAGATGAAAAATGAATACCCGTACGAAGAGTTTTAAATTGTTCCGTAATCGGCGAATTAGGATTTGTTTCAACAATCAATTTTCTTCTGTTCATTTGATTATTGTGCATCAGACATTATCCTTTCCTCTTGCGTCTATTTCTAGTATTGCTTCGTTCTCGTAAATCTTCTTCTTTCATTTCAGTGATAACAGTTAAAACTGAAAGCTCCAAAATTTGCTCTACATCTTCAGTTGTTTTAATAGAACGATCAAAGAGATTGCGGACAAACATAATAATGACACCAATAATCATTCCAACAGCAGCTGAAATAGCAATTAATAAACTCTTATGCGGTTTTATAGGAGCAGCGTCTGAATCGTAAACGGCAGGTGACAAAATATAAGTATTGTCAATATTCATTATTTCAGGGATTTCCTTATTGACAATTTGAACTGTCGCATTTGCAATTTTGACGTTATCTTTTGCATTTTCTCCTTCGACATTAATTTGAATAACTTGTGACTCCGCCGTGCTGTTAACTGTAATCATTTGTTCCAATTTTTTTTCCGAATATTTTCCGTCCATTTTTTGAGAAACCTCTGATAAAATACGTGGACTCGTTATAATCGAGGCATACGTATTTACAAGTTGCAAGTTTGCCTGAACGTCTTTCGACTCTACAAGTGAGTTTTCCGGAACTGATTGATTAATTAATATTTCTGTTTCGCTCTTATAGACTGGGATTGCTAAAAAGTAAAGGTAGCCTGTCATCAAAAGTGTGCATACGCAAGTACTAATAAAAATTTGCCACTTATTTTTTTTCAAAAGGTCCCATAGCTGCTTTAGGCTTAATGTATCTTCCATTGTTTCCTCCTGTCTTTATTCAACAATTGAAACTAACTTTTTATTATCCCTTTTCATCTTATATAAGCTTCCCATGTTATAAACCCTTGCATCAGCCATCTCTGAAATGATGTTTTTCGTATCAAAAATATTTTTCTGATTCATTCCGTCAAGCTGTTCAGCTACTATCATTCTAAACTCACTATGATCGGCTAAAACAAGCATTAAATCAGCTCCTGAAATAGCTTCCTCAAAGTTTGGTTCAATCCACGGCTTATGCACATGTGGATCAAAAATAGTCATTTCAAAATCGGTTTCATCTTTTAATAATTGAACAATTTCAATAGCTGGACTTTCACGAATATCGTCCACATCACCTTTATAAGTGACTCCACATACGACTATTTTTCGACCGTCAATTAAGTTCATAAACTCTTTCACTTTTTCTAAAATAAAGTGCGGCATCTGATTATTAATTTCGCGCGCCTTTTGAATAAGTGGTGTGTTTTCAGGTGTTGCCGCTACAATAAAGTATGGATCCACCGCTAAGCAATGCCCTCCGACGCCTGGACCTGGTGAATGTAGATTAACACGCGGGTGCTTATTCGCCATTTGAATAACTTCAAGCGCATCTATTTGAAGTGCATCACCAATTTTTGCAAGTTCATTAGCAAGAGCAATATTTACATCACGATACGTGTTTTCCATGAGTTTCGAGAGCTCCGCAGCACCTGCTGTAGCCTCGATAAGTTCCCCTTGAACAAACAAACCATACACGTGTTTTCCTGCTTCTATGCAAGCAGGTGTAAGCCCACCAATAATACGATTGTTATATACCAATTCATGAATAATTTTCCCTGGTAAAACGCGTTCTGGGCAGTGAACTAAAAACACATCTGCACCAACAATGAATCCAGCCTCCTCTAGCATCGGCTTTACTACATCTTCTGTTGTACGCGGGGCAATTGTAGATTCTAAAATAACCACATTTCCTTTTTCAAGAAAAGGAAGAATATTATTTACCGCGTCTTTCACATGTGTTAAATCACAAGAAAGATATTCATCAGGAATATTCGGTGTTGGAACTGAAATGATGAAAACATCTGCTGCCTCTGGTTCCAGCTTAGCCTTAAAACGCTCGGATAATAATGCCTTATCTAGCTCTTCTTGAAGCCCTGGTTCTTCAAGGTGAAGACGCCCTTCATTTAACATATCAACAGCTTCTTTTTTAACATCTACTCCAACCACTTCTTGTCCGTGATTAGCAAACATTATCGCGGTGGGCAAACCAATATAGCCAAGACCAATTACTGCGATTTTCAAACGATCATCTCCTCATAGATTTAATCTCATTTGTTGTCTGGAATGGAAATTTCCCAAGTTGCAAGTACTTTAGGCTTTTCTTTGCCAAAAGTAACTGGTTTATAGGATAAATCGCCTGATTTCACACTTTTTGGCAATTCAAAATTTATTGCACCACTAACAGATTTATTCGCTTCGATATCTGTTCCGATATTATTTGCATCAGGAATAACTGTGTAAGTTTTATCGCCGTCTTTTATAATAAATTCGCTACCACCAACACCCCACGGCGTAGCATTTTCATTTTCAAAGTTCATATTGATTTGAACAATATTTTTATCGCCCTTACCGTTCTCTGTTGTTTCAATACTTTCAATTTTCATTTCTACATTATCTACTGTTTTCACTGGATAAGTTGCAGAAGCTTTCTTTTCCACTGACTCTTGTTTGTTATTTTCCTTACCTTCATCTTTTGCAGGTGCACTACAAGCTACCAAAGATAACGCACATGTGCCTGATAAAACTGCTAGTAAAACTTTTTTCATAGTTTAAATTAACTCCTTCAATTCTAAATTATTTCCTAAAACGAGTGATGAAAACTTCATCATCCAAATACTCTAGTGACTTGTAGAATCCATCAAAAATTTTGATAGATTGTTTGCAAGCGGCAACTATTTGATTAGTAGCCCACTTGCACAAAACATTTAAAACTCATAACTAAAATAAAAAAAATGCTTACGCAACTGCATTCTACTGTTCTTTTTCCAACCACTTTTGTAAAACCTTTGGGTTGTAAATCGCTTTTTCGGAGTTCGCATATCTCTCTAAATAAACAATGTAAATTTTGTCTACAAAGTCTACTATCCCTTCCTCTTTTAAAAGGCTTTCCATTTTCTTTAAAGAACTGGGACTTAGACCTGCGTATTCCGAAATGAATTTTTTGCTAAAATACTTTGGAAGAATATAAGCATCATCTTGCTTAACACCAAATTTTGAAGCTAATTCAAAAAAAGTAGCTGAAAGTCTTGAAAAGCTATTTTCGTTCATTAATAGATATCGATTCGTTAAAACATTATTCTGCTTTTGCATTTCTAATGCTAGGAAGAGCCAACCTTCTTGATGACTTAACAATTCCAGTAGTACTTCAGACTTTTGAAAGACAATTACCTCACAATCTATAATTGGTCGATAATTATCGACGTAATCCCCTTGCAAAATAATAGTATCCAACCCAATAAACTCATTTGTCTGCTGTAAACTAATGGGGAAATCCTGATGTTGTGAAACTATAATCCCTGATGTTAAAAAATAAATTTCATTGCTCTTTATTGGATTAATCACATGGTTCTTCTTCATTTTCCGATATTCATGTTTCACTTGTGGAGATTGAATGAGCAATTTCATCAAATTTTGTTGATTAAAATTTGATTCTACAGCATCATTGGAGTACAGTTCTTTAATCTCAGTAAGCATTTTTCTCACCCTCCTAACCAGAACGCTTTTCAGAATTTTCGTTTTTTTCAGTAACTTGAACGTTATCATCTATTAGTGAAAGTGCTTTAATCGACATGTTCTTACTTTAACAAAGCTACCTAAATGAAAATCGTACAACTCAAATCCTTTCTGAATTAACATACTCAAAACTAAGCTAATACTTTTCCTAAAATCGAGTACTTCTTTTAGCAATTCTTAATTCACTAATTATCATATCAGTTTAAAATCAGAAAAAAAGCTATTTTTATCGATTAACCTTTGTTTTTTGTGTATTTTCTGTTACAAGTTTTCTTATCTACTAATTACTAAAAAGCAATATTTATATTGAAAATCATCTGCTAAAAACCGCTTCTAATTGTTTTTTCAACCTTGATCTTTCGGCGTATTTTCTTGCTTTGCACGGAAAATTGTGCCTTTTTATTTTTTTCGTAAAATTCTCTACGAATAATCCGGTTTTTGATTATTCGAAATTTCTTGAGTTCACAAATTCGTTACAAATGTCCATAATTACATCGGATGTGTATATAAAGCAAATTACAGATAAAAAGAAGCATAAATCCTGTACAATTTATGCTTCTCTTACTAATTTTTATTCTACTTCCACATCATTTTGTACGATTATTTCCCCCATCAAACCGTAACCTATAATAGTAACTTGGTCATCTGTACTTAGAATCTTATCTTTCGCATAATATCTCCAGTTAGAATCATCCATGACACCAATTTTACTATATGTTTTGTCGCCAACTTTTAGTGCAACATATTTTACATCTCCAGTAAATTTTCCCTTCACATAGCTATCAATTTTTAGTGTAAAAGCATCTGGAGTAATCGTTGTTTCTTTTCTTGGTTCTTGTAAAACATTGATTCTTTCCTCATCAACGAGCGCCCCCGCCGCATTATATGCTCTTATAACAACAGTATCATTTGGGCTTGTAATTTTGTCTTTTGCATAGTATTGCCAGTTTATGCTATCAATTACTCCCACTTTTGCATATTCCATATTGTTCACAACAAGCGAAATATATTTAACTCCTCCTGTGAAAGTTCCCCTAATATAGGAATCTGTTATCATAATGTAATCACTAGAATCTTCTGTGATTGTCCCTTGAATGCTACCGGGACCGTTTATTAAAACAGCTGTCCTGTAAATTAATTTCCCTTCTGGATTATAGCCGAGTACCTCCACATTATCAGTGAGACTTGTAATTTTATCTTTTGCATAATATTGGAAAGTATCTTCTCCGACTACACCTACCGCTGGATAAACCGTTCCATTAACAACAAGCGCCACTTTTGCGATTGAACCTTCGTAAGTACCCGCTACATAATTGCTCACTCCAACAATAAATGCATCAGCTGAAACAGAGCCCCTTAATAAATCGCCATCTTTAAGCTCTACTTTTGCACGAGATAACTCTTTGCCTGACTCATCTACTGCCACAAGGTATACTTCTTGTGACAAACTTGTAATTTCATGTTCGACCAAGTATTCAAAACTTCCTTCAGCTGAAATGGCTTTGTAGTCTGTACCATCAACTTGAAGATACACTTTCGCTACATCACCACTAACTGTGGATTTAATAGCCTCATCATAACCAATATAGAAAGGATCTGTAATGGTTATCGTCCCTTCTGTTTCTTTCGTTACTGTTGTAGATGCAGAAGATGTAAGCCAGTCAACCATAGCGTTTACCGTAACAACAACGCCTACTTTTTGCGCTGGAATAGTTAAACTATATTGTCCATCCGCATTAACTGTTCCTGTAGCAATTACTTCCGCGCCTACTTTTGCTTCAATAGTTGCATTTGGTTCTGCTGTTCCAGAAACAACTGTAGATTTATTTGTCACATCATCAATGGTTGTTTCTGCTAACACTCTACCTTGCTGAACATTTGTTGAAGCACTAGATGTTTTACCTTTTGCCACAGCCTCTACTGTAACTTCAGTTCCAATAACTTGTCTAGGAATTACAAGATTATATTTCCCTTCTGAGTCAGAGTTTCCTGTTCCAATTACTTCACCGTTTACTCTAATTTCAATAGTTGCATTTGGCTCTGCTGTGCCTGATATATTTGTAGAATCCGTTGTCAGTCTGTCAATAGTCGTTGCTGCGATATTTGTTAAAGCATAACTACCACCACTAATTTTAGCGGTTGTCTTACTGACAAATTGCGCCTTGAAGTCCGAGCTGTTCGAAGTCAAATTCTTCTGGTTAAGATTACTTCGATCCCATCCAGACAAATCAAAAGTTGCTGTTTTAAAATCATAGTAATTATGAGTCGGTTTTGCACTATTAATTAATCCCGCATCCCAAGTTGATAATCCGTTATCGGAATTAATGTTGATATTTGTCGAACTTCTAGAATAGTTGGCAAAAACAGACCCTACAGCATTTGTATTTGTGATTAGAAAGTTAGAACCATTCTCAAATACTAATTTACCACTTGTTTGTACGGTCCCTTGCCTACCCGGAGAGGTTACAACAAAGTCTGCACCTGTCTGTACAGTTAAGTTTCCATTTGTAAGTGAAATTCCTTCTTCAGTTAATTCCCCTGATGTAGCCTGAAATTTACCACCTGTTACAACCGTCATTTCGGCATTTGACCATGCTGTATAAATCGCTTGTTCATCTGTGGATTTTAATACCATGCTTCCAGCAACGATGATTTTTGTATCGCTGTCATGTCCGTAAAGCGAAATATCTTTTGAAGTCACTTTAAAATCAGAATTTGCCTCTTGATTTACGCTATCGTATACTCGTAATGCTGGAGAACTCGTTTGGGAAGTGAAATTAACAGTCGCTCCTGATTTAACAAGAAGTTTATCCCCTTGATATACTTCTTCCCTCGTAGAATTTGCCGTAATTTTCCCCTCCAAAATGGTTGTTCCATGCGCATTATAAATAAATTGCGCCCCTGAAGAGTTGACGTCTTTATACGTCACAGTTACTTCAGAACTTTCGGACCAAAATAGCGGATAGATGTTTTGATTTGTAATCGTTATCCCTTCAACACGATTCAGTAATTTAGTTTTGGAAATTCCAATTCGGTAGTTGTTCATGTCGATCGTATGCCCGTCACCATACAAATTCTTTTGTGAAGAAAAGTTAAAGCTTGAAGTTACTCTAATATCTGCTGTAAGCTTGATATTTGTAACATTTGCATCTAGTAGCGCTGCTCTTAATTCCCCAAATGTCGCTACCTCAGTTGCATCAGCCGGTATTGCTGTCAATGCCACTCTATTCGCTACTGCTTCATCAGCAAACGCTGAAACAGGCGAAAAAGCAATTAACGAGCTCCCAATTAACACCGTCGCTAAAACAATTTTCCCACTTCTTTTTAAAAATCCCTTTACTACCATTAACATTTTTCCTCCCTATTTTTTATTTCTGATTGACTCAACTCGAATCAATCAATTTGCTTACATCAGCCATTTATATCCCCCTAAGAAAACACATTTTTTGAGCAGTATTTTTCTAAGTTGACAATATAAAATTTGTCTGCAATTTCAATAAATCCCTCTGATTTCAAACTAACTTCTACATTTTTGACTGAACTAGGGCTGAGGCCAGCATATTCTGCAATAAATTTTTTATTAAATTGTTTTGGTAGTATGTAGGTTTCATCTTGCTTTGTTCCAAATCTTGAAGCCAAATCAAAAAAGGTTGCTTTTAACCTTGAAAAACTATCTTCCTGCATTAGTAAATACCGATTCGTTAGAAACTTAATTTGTTTCTGCATTTCTACTGCTAAAAATAACCAACCTTCCTGATGGCTAAACAATTCCATCAAAACTTCTCCAACTTGAAAAACGATAACTTCACAATCTACAATTGCCCTGTATTCACTTATACCGTCCTCTTGTAAAATGATTCTCTCTAACCCAACAAATTCACTAGCTTTTCTAATATTAATGGGAAAATCTGTTTTTGTTAAAACCATTATGCCTGACGATAAAAAATACACTTCGTTGTTTGCAATCGGATTGACTATATTTCTTTTTCTGAGCTTCCGATACTCGCAACTAACTCGCGGTGAATGAATAAGCAATTCAATCAAGTTTTCATGACTAAACTCCAACTCTACAGTTTCATTAGAATAAAACTCCTTTATCTCTGAAGACATATGCCCCGTTCCTTCCTTTGGTGTATTTTTTTGACTTTTCCCCTTCTTTCCATCTTCTTTTTTTATATAGAAAAAGTCAATATATGCTGCAAACAAGCCTATTTTCACTTAATATCATATCAGGTTGCGACTGAAAAAGTGGTCAATTTTGTAACTTTTTATTCTTTTTTTGTGTACTTTCTGTTACGAAAACCCGAAAGAAACAAAAAAACCCCACTTTCAAGGTGAGGTTAGACTCCTTTTTATACATTTTCAAACATAACCGCAAGTTCACCATCAAACAAAAGAATAACGGCTTTCCCGCCTTCTTCTAAATTAAAATCCAAAAACGATTTATATGAAAACAATTTTTTCAAAAAAGAATTCGTTTGATTTTTCCTTACTTTAACATCCGGATTATTCCCATAAAAAAGATAAACCCGCTCTAAAAAGCTTTCTTTATGCAGCTGATTAATTGTTGCTTCACGCCTTTCAGCCGCTATAGGTTCCGAAAGTAACATTCTATTATCCAAATGATAATCAATTCCCAACTCATCCAATGTGTCATCGTACGAACTAGCAATCGCAATCATTTGAAGATTATCGCCTACAAACAATTGGGGGAGCGCATCATCATTTCCTGCATTGGGGCTATTTAAAAGCCGCGCAGAAATACGAAATTTTTCGACTGGCAAATTAAACTCTTTTAAAAATGCCGGCGGGACTAAAATGCCGCCTAAATTAGTTTCCTTATAGTCCATAAACGGAACGATTTTATCATCTAAACGTTGTTCGATTAGCTGAATGAAGTTTTCACAGTCCTGTTCATTTTGGGCGGACACATAGAGTGTTGGCTCATTTTCAAGTAACGTTAGCCCAACTGAATGGCCGTTTAAATATCGGCCAATGTCCCATCCTCCTTTTTTCCCAAATTGCTCTAAACGAAATTCACATGGGTTACCTAAAAATAGTGTCATATATTTACAAAAGCCGTAAACGCAATACTCTTCAAGGATTTTAACCACATGAAAAGGGCTTGGCGAGTGTAAATAAACTTCCGCCATATGCACCTTAAAAGGAATATTTTCCTCTCGCAAAAATTGTTTTACACTTCTTTTTTCTGGAAAAATTATGGTTGCCGCGTCACTGGCAACGATTTTTTGCATATCGCTAAAAACGTCCTGCCCGTATTCCCAGTCTTCAAACGAAATATCTCCTACAAAACCTTGATTTTGAATTGGTTGGTATTCCAAAAACTCCTCTTTATTCATCTTCTTCCTCCACTAAAAAACCGTTTTTCATCAATTTCCCGATAACATAATTCTTCGATTGCCCAAATGAAATGGCTGCCTTTAGGCAAGTTCCATCATTTTTCAAAAGAAGTAAGTGCTTGTCATAGTTTGAAAAAATTTGCGTCTTCCAATTTGTTCGGAAAATAATTTTGTTGATTTCAGATTGCTTCAACTGAAAACTTTTCCGTTCGCTAAGTAAAGCTTTCATTCCTTTTTTCACTAAAACAGCATCCACATGAGCCTCTCGTTTTTCCTGTCGCCTTCTAGCTATTTTGTACGGAATATAGAATAAAATGGCGCCAAAAAGCCCTGCCTGTTCAAGTAAATTTTCATGATGAAACTGCCCGCCTAGTTTTACAAAAACAAGTGTATTTTCGTAAAAATAAACCCGGTAATACTCATCAGCTGTAAAAACATGTGCAAATGACAAATGAATGTGCGGATATTTTTTCATAACTTCTCCTTTTTAAATGTTAATCTGAAGTTTTAGATACATGGGATAACAAGTGCATCTAAAACTTTGAGTAAAAGTACGCATAATGGACTACAACTTTTAAATTAGAATCTACTTTTTCTTGTCTGAAAAAGATAGCTACGTTCATTAGATATAGTTACTCGTATTAGCTTCTAAGCTGGGCATTATTTATCCAACCGATCCCATAACTTCAATTTCCCTGCAATAAAATCTAATGGATTGAGATTCATAGTCCTCAACATAATAGTTAATATTTTCTAGTATATCTAACCCCATACTTCCCGGTTGCTTTACTGGGATACTTTCTTTTAATAGAAAATCTCCTTTTTTGTCAATTACTACTAAACCAAGTTTCACAGCTTGCGTCCCCCATCAACTTGAGTATAGGCTTTTTTTATATTCTATTCATGATTCCAAAAAGAAAAACTGTATAAATAAAAAAACTAGGATTTATTATTTACACTCAAATAATTTTTAAGAATCTGTTCCTACTGAATGATTTCGTCCAAATTTAAAAATAATCAATCAAATTATCTATTTGCTTTCCATACTTAGTTGCCTCATCATTTTCGTCTAAACCATACTTGATAAAATACTCTAAAAGGATTTCTTTTATTTGTTCTTTTTCCTTTTCATTTAACCTCTCAATCTCTCCCCACTTCAATCTCACATGATACTCAGATAGAATTAAATCTAACAATTCTCGGTCTTCTATTTTCATATTATTTTTTCGCCTTCCTTAACCTTGTATTTCCCTTTCCCTTTCCATATGTTGTTATTATCTTTCCTCGTTTGCTAACCACTACTGTACTTTTCTTGCCACTTAACTTATATGCCATCCCTTTCCCCCCTCGCCTTACAGAAGTTTTTTTAGGATATTTAATAGTATGCAAAATAGCAGAGGGTTTTACCCCTCTATTGTTTCTAGAAATAGCTTGGTTTATCCCTTGGTTAGTATATCCAGTGATCTGTAAAGATGAAGCTGGCAAAAAGTCCCAGTCTCATCACTACAATCTCTGTACAACAACATTCAAGAAACTTTAAATTTACCACTCTACAAGGAATGCTCCATCTCCATAAATTTCCCAAATGAAGCATTTTCCTCCCACAAGCATTTCAATAAGTTGTTCATTCTCGTCATAAACGCCTGCTTCATTAATGAAAATATACCTCAATCCACCTTGATCAGCATCTATTTCAAATAACTCTATAACATCTTCATCTACTTCAGGAATACAAATAATTCCTCCTTTTTTGCTAAAGTTTATTCCAAGTTCTACTAAATCTTCCTCTGCCTCATCTAGTTCATTTAAAATAAATCCGTTAATTATACTATCTTTATATTGTTTATAAACAAGCGAACTTCGATCTACCATGCTTGAAAAAGTTAAATAACATGCTTTTTTAATTCTTACTAAGTGATATTTATCTTTCAACTGATTTAAAGATACTTCTTGTTCTTCAAACAATCCATTTTGAACTTGTTGCTCTCTTTTAAAATACCAATTTAGCCAGTGCGTATTAATATCACCTAAGGCAACAGTTACATCAGGATTTTTTAATTTTTTAGCCAAAGATTGAAAAAATGGAGAAGTACTTGGCAGCTTTTCATTAGCTATATCAGGATGCTCCCATGCTTCTGTTTCAAAAAGAAGCCCTAATATAGGTTTTGAGATGGTTTTAAACAGCTCCTCTTTATCCAACCAAAACTCTTCTGAATGTTCTTCATAAATGCTTCTTAAAAGATAATTTTCATCAAGTTTATTAAATGACATATACTGAGCGCTTAGATCAATATTTTTTCTTTTATTTATGCATATTTTAAGATTTTTTCCTTCGATTTCTTTTTTTATTAGCTCTCCTAGCCCAAGAATCTGCCCATTTGAATAAACTTTCAAATAGTCATCATAACAAAACTGTAATCCTTGAAAGTCAATATTAGAGCCATACGCATAAACATTATTTTCGACACTTTGTCTTATAGAAAGTATTTCAATAAAAAGTATCCACTCAATTGTATCTGAATATAAAGATAGCTTGCAAGCTATCATAGGAATGTTCTCATTATCTAGCATCGGGAAATCATAATTTATTGCGCTCTCATCTAATACTTTCAAAAAGTTATTTTCCAAATTGAATCACCCTACCTCCGCTTTTTTTTCAGAACTCTTACCTGTGCATCTTGTCTCGATGTACACCGGGTACAGTGTGGATACAAACGTTGTGACCTCCCTCTTGCCAAGGCTGTAGGGAGTTGATGGTCTGCAATCCAATTCCCTGACTTTGTTCCTGGACGTCTGACACCACAACTGTGGCATCCGTTTCGATTGCCAATTTTATTGAGCTTTGCTCTTGGGACTTTGTTTAACCTAGAGCTTCTGCTTGTAGCTTTTATTGATCCTTTTGCATAACGTCCCGGTCTTAGGTAGTTTATTTTAACTTTAAATCCAGGCTTAATATTACCTATATATCTAGTGGCTTTTACTGCTCTCTTAGCCAGCTTAAACTTACCACTAAGCGCACCTTTTCCACCTGCAATTAATGCTTTTTTCCAACTTTTCGTCTTTTTATAAGCTTTATAGCCGTCATAAGCTGCAAAACCGGCATTTATTGCGAGCCAAACCCAATGTCCATCAGGGTCAACGTGCATAACGGGGTTATTTTGACCATAATCGTACCTATTCATCGCCTGAGTCTGAGGTGTGGTGATAAACAAATCTTATTCTGACTCATAGTAACGCGCTAAGCAATATTATTTGTTTCCTTGTAGTACGTACAGATGCGGGTTAGCATGTGCCTAGGTTGTTCTAGCTATACCTTTCAGGACAACTTCCTAGGCACCAAAAGAACTCTACAATTCAATATGCTCAAGTAGATTATTGTATTCTTCGCCATCAACTTTTATTTCATCGGCTTCAATTAGCAAAAGCCCCTCCATAAATTCTAAAGTAAAATTAAAGTTAGCATCAAAACCATTATAAAAAGTATCTCTGGATTTAATTATTAATTTTTATTCCTTTGAGTTATCATATACTACTGATAATAATTCCCTTTTCTCTCCGTATTCATAATCTTCTGTAGAATATCGGCTTGTTTCATATCCATTTACAAAATAAAAACCACAAACTTTATTAAAAATTAGCTCTATTTTCTTATTAAAATCTGGATACACTAAGTGGAATTTGATTTGATTTTTTTGAATATCGATACTATGATATTCAATTAAAGTTACATCCCTGTTATTACTATACCTCCATATCTATCAACACTTCCATTATCTTGATGGAAAATTCTATAGTTTTGCCTTTTCAATAACTTGTTTCAAATTCCCGATGCATGAGTGGATTTAGCAGGTGCACCAGGAATTTGATTTTTGAAATAAAAAATGTTTAATTATAATGGTTTTTATGCGAATCAACCCTTATTATCATCATTCAGAGAAGTCGTTTTCAATGAATTAGTTGTCAAAAGATACAAAAATTAAAGACAAAAAATACACACTCATTATTAAATTCCAAGTGGTTACCATTATAAAAATTTTTTTATTTTTTATTCGATAAACTAAAAGTAAAAATAGAATTGTTATCAACAAACTAAATAGCGGTAACCAAATTCGATTTTCTTTAACAAATAATACTGCAAATGACAAAGTCAAACCACATACGAGAGTACCCAAATTGATGACAAACAATACTTTTACCATCCAACGTGATACATCAGTATTTAACTTTATCAAATAAGCTGAAGCTAAAACCACCATCATACACAATAAAGCCAATTCAATATTTATACTCCCAAATTTAAATTCAAAAATTCCTTCTAGCAAAAATTTCACATTGAATACATACACAGCATAGAAAACAATGCCCAGACACCATAATATCGAAATCACTAATAACAGTTTACTTTTCGGCTTCTTAAAAAACAGAAGGTTTAATAATATCGTTAGAATCACGAATATCACGGATTGATAGAGTATTTTATCGTCTCGCACATCCCAAGTAACAAAAAATATAAAAGACATGACAGATAAATAGAGAAATGACAGGAAACTAAGAGCGGAAAAAGTCCTATAACTCCATTTGGAAATACCTAGTTTCCCCTCTCCGATAACTATATATATATAGCCACTATATAAGGTGACCACTGTACACAACAAACTTATCATTATTTTCGTCAAAAAGGTAATTCTAATCACTTCCTTCTCTTTTTAACAGCTTTGCCTTTGTAAAATTTTTTCTTTTTGTAAAAACGGTTCAATTTATCATTATTAATACGGCTTCTTAATCTTGAATAGTTTCTTTTGCTTTTTTTAGTAACATTTTTATTGATTAAAGTTCTTTTCAAATGCTTCCCTGGATTTCTGTATAAACTTTTAGCATTTGTCCAAACTGATTTATATAATTTTTTCTTCTTTATAATTTTCATTCCCACTCTAGTCATTCCACCAAGCCCAAAAACTCGTCCAACGCCTGTCTTCCAAACACCATTTAATCCACCTTTTACTACAGCGCCAAATACACCGTTAGCAGAATAGCCTTTGTTCCTATTCTTATACAAATATTTACCTACCTCATAAGCTGATCCTGCCGCAGCGGCTACAGCCCACCATGCAATATTTCCATCTGGATCAATCATCATCACAGGATTATTATTCGTATAGTTATACCCATTCATCGTTTGCGGGTCGTCTTCGTCGCCTGGGTCTGGGGCGTAGGCAGTAAGCACGCCTTGTTCTGGTTCATAGTAGCGGGCCATTAAGTAGTATTGTTCGATTTCTTTGTCATACGTATAACCAGCGTACAGATACGGATTGGCGCGTGCCTCGCTTGTTGTGGCTATGTTTTTAAGAACAACGCCCCAGGCATCATAGGCATACTTCGCGACAACTTTGCCGTTTTCATCTGTCAGCGCCACTACATCACCATGCGCGTTGTAGTGATAATAAAGGGTTTTGCCATTCATTTTCATCGCGAGGCGAATGTTGTTGTCGGAATAAACATACTGGCGGATTACTTTTCCTGCGCTATCCGTTTCATACAGTACATCGATGCTGTCACCATCATAATGATAATTGATTGTCACACCGTCCACTGTTTTGGATAAGCGGCGGTTGTCATCATCATAAGTATAACGGACAAATGGACTATTTTCACCTTTTTTTGTGACGCTGATTTCTTTATGTATTAATATTCGTTTTTACCACATTTTTCTGCTCACTTGCTCCTTGGCCCCTTAACCTAAGGTCGCACAACCACATGAAAAAGTCGAAAAGAAGGCAATCTTTTCGACTTTTTCATCTACCTGATAATCAAACAATGACTTAGACTTCAAGTATAAAACATATAGGAACCTGACTTCACACTATTTTTTATAAGCATTTTCAATATAACTATGAAGCCTATATAACAAATGTCAAAACTATATAACTAATATATACAAGCATATTAGTTATTATTAAAACTAAAATACTAATATTTCTTATCCTATTTGTGGGTCTCCACCGAATCAAATTATTTATAACTATATTGGCTAAAAATATACATATTTCTACTAATAAAATAACATACATATATTCATACACCTTATCTGTTCCTGAAATGAAGAAGCCTATTCCTACCATTGACATACCTATCAGTCCAGATATTGCTATGATTTTTTCAATATACTGTTCCTTTACTTTCAACTTAGCAGAAGGAAGTATAAAATTGACAAATGCTACAAAATTAATGACAACATCTAAAATAAAATCCATTTCTCACCATCCTAATAATCTTACCAAGCTTTTTTTATTGCATTCGAGTTTCTAAATGTCCGGGCTTTCAAAGAATTATACCTTGCTTTCCTTATTCCAACTAAACGCTTACCCGCAGTATTTTTTAGGATTTTTAACAAATCTTACTGCATGCCTACCATACTGCTTAAAATTTTGGATTGTTTTTTTGTTTTAATGGCTCTAGCAATATATTTCCCCTTTTTCGCAAACCCCAACACTCTACCTACCCCAACTGATAGCACTCCTTTCCCAGCTCCTATAAGCGCTGCCTTACCAGCGCCCTTCCAAGTTGATTTTTTTCCTTTAAGCCTATTTTTAATATAGTATTTACCTGCACCAAACGCTGCACCAATACCAGCAGCTGCAACATACTGCCAGAAATGTCCATCAGGATCGATTTTATTTACCGGGTTATTTCCCACATAATTATACCCATTCATCATTTGTGGGTCATCTTCATCCCCCCCTGAATAAGGAGCATACGCCGTAAATACCTACAATTGGAACATATTAGCAATACGCTACCCCAATATTGTCTGAATATTCCAGAATGCCCAATTTATTCTAAGATGCTAGTTATGGCCCCTAAAAGGAGTTCCTAAGTACAATACTGTAGAAACCCCTTTTGTAAAGTTAGCTTTGTATACTTATCTGTTGTTTAATTAACTCTCTGGAAAATAATGTTCTAATGCCTCCTGAATTGAAATAGGTAAGTTAATACCTTTCATCTCTACTATTTTATTCAAAATTAAATTTTGATTTTCTGGATTTAAAATACTCTTTAAAGTTATAATAGTTCGTATAACTATTATATGATAATCATCCTCTAGCAATAACAATAAAGATTTGAGATATTCTTTTTTACCCAACCTATAAAGAGCATTATAAATACCCACAATTGCAACATTCCCTTCTTCAAGTGATACCCTTTCTTCCAAAAACCTTATCAACTGCTCACTCAAAAATCCAATAGCTTCTCCAGAAAAACATCTTACTAGTTCATCATCATCACTTTTTAGTAATTTCATTAATTCTTCCAATTGTTTAAAATCTTTTTTTTCTTGAATGATTTCTACAGCCGCAATTCGAACTAACTCGTCATCTTCTTGTAAACCTTTACGGGCAGCTTTTAAAACTTTTTCATCCGAGAAGCGAATTAACTCCTCATAAGCATATAATTTAACATCTCTATTTTGAGAGTTAATAAGTTGTAACAACTTTTCTAACTGTTCATCATTATTAAGGCGTCCAATAAATTCTTCCACTATCTCTATATCAATTTCATTATCAGATAGCAGTCTTTTCATCCATACATCATTTTCCTTTCCTTTTTTGTACATTTTTGAACCCCCTTGCTTTTAATTCTTTTTCATACCTTTTTTTAGCAGCTCCTGTTGCCGATTTATATCTTGCGAGTATTTCCACATTAGATAGACCCATTAATCCTGAATCTCTAACATTTTTCTTTCCACCTTTAGAAAACTTACTTATTGAACGTTTCCACATCTTACCTACTGTTCTAACTGTTGCTTTTCTAATCGGTTTTCTATACTTCCACAAAGTTCCGCACTGTTTTCGGAATTTTCCCGTCTTTTTCCAAGCCCATTTACTCCCTTTGCCGATGCCATAGCCAACCACAGGAGTCGCCGCAATCGCTGCACCATAACCCCAATAAACAACTGGAATTACAAATGCAAAATTCCCATCCGAATCCACATACATCACAGGATTATTATTCGCATAATTATACCCATTCATTGTCTGCGGGTCGTCTTCGTCGCCTGGGTCTGGGTCATAGGCAGTGAACACGCCTTGGGATGGTTCATAGTAGCGAGCCATTAAGCGGGATTAACCTTTATATAGAAGTTCCTGCTGCTACTTTTTAAAAAAACAGGTCTTTTATCTTTTGACATTCCACCTTATTCTAAAAATTCCTTATAATCTGTTTCTATTTCTTTCAATATGCTTTTTTTTCTCAATATCCTTATCTTCCATATAACGAAAAAAAAGAGTCACTTGTTCGCTAATTAAATAAAATAATTTTTTAATTGTAATGAAGGCAGGATAAATAGCGTCACTTTCCCTGGAGTAATATATGGAATCAACGTATTGAAATTATTTTTACTAGCAATTTGATTATTTTGCCTAATTGTCACTTTTAATCCATCGCAGAAATGATAATTTCTTTTATAATACTTAAGAATTTTTAGACTTTCTTCATGTAATGTTTTCGAAGACACATTCATTCGATATTTTAAGCCATGAAACTTATACATCTCATTCAATTCAAAACACTCGAGTTTTTCTTCCGCATATTCTTCCGCCTCCTCCTCATTCAAAATCCGTTTTCCATCCAGCCACTCTTTATAGTGGAAAATTTCATGAAGAATCGTTAAGAATACTTCTTCTAAATCTCCTTTTGCAGATAAAAAATAGATCACAATCCTAGGTGAACGGTATTCATGATTTGGCCAAATAAACTCACCCAATTTATCTGAAACAAAGGCATTTTATATATATAAATTCAAACGAGTTGGAAACTCTGTGTTTTCGTGAATCCATTTTATTAATTGACTTATTTTCTGCTTTTCTTCTAAACCTATTCCCGTATCCATTCGAACGCGCAAACCAGCTACTGACACTTGATTTTTTTGAGCAGTGATTTTTGAGATTGGTGGAAATTCATTAAAAAGTGTCTCTTGAAACTGTAATAGCAAAGCCCTTATTCGTTTTTTTAAAGCCTTCCCTTTTGAAGTTGGATTTATAACATAAAGTACCCCTTTAAGCAAAAACTCTAAAAAAGGATCAAGAGCAGATAAATCATCTTCAAAGGACTCATAAAATATTTGATATTGTACACTTTCTCTTTACCATTTGTAAATGATACTAGAGACAAATCTCCAGTACCATTTACACAATTGACTTTTAACGTTAACTCACCGGCAGATAGATTTTCTTTTTCATACCAGTTACTAAAAAGTGAGAATGCTTTTCTTAGATTAGCATTTATTTGTGATTCATATTCTATATTAATCTTCGTGTTAAACTCACCAACTTATTTCATCTTCTCTTTGATTTGTTTGAGCTTTTTATCAGTTCTTTTATAGTATATGTTTCGAGTGTTTGTAGAGTTTAGGACAGAGAAAACAAAAAACAGAAGAGGAATTTCAGGATTTACTCCTGTATAACAGCCATACTCATTTATTGAATACACTTTGAAAAGCTTTCTTTTAAGTAACTAGATTATTTCAAAATCTATCATAATGAAATAAACCTCAAAAAAGATTAGAAATAATGTCCACACTGCCAATAATATATATTTCCATTTTTTTGCTGTAGAAAATTTACTAACTCCAATAAAAATAATAATGCTCGCTATCACTACAAAAAGTAACGTAAAAAATTGACATACGCCGACATCAGAATACCATGAGAGCATAGCAAAATACGAGAGTGCTAGTGAGATAAGAATTAGGCTTAGATTAAATATAACAATAGGTATCGAGTCTTGTTTTTTATATCCAGATTGAGAAAACAACAAGAATGATGAAATTATTGGAAGAACAGAGAAAATAAACATTAGAATGGACATTAAAATTTTCAAGATATTTCCTCCTCTTAGTTATTTCTTTTTTCTTTTATTAATAAAATTCTTGAATTGAGAGTATTTTTTTTTAACTAATTTTCTATAACTCTTACCCGCTCTCCAATCTAAAGTTCTTTTTAAATGTTTCACAGGTTGTTTCTTTAATGATTTTATGTTTTGATTCACTGTATAACGCATTGTCTTATAATTCTTTTTCACACGCTTCGCAAAAGCAATATTCCCGTATTTCTTTTTTGAAAATAGTTTGGTAGCTGCTGTTATCTTACTGCCTAATCCAACAACACGGAATAAACCAGTTTGTCCTATACCTTTAATTGCACCCCACCCAGCTGCCTTTGCAACTCCTTTAAAGCTCTTCTTTTTTCCTCTATTTTTCCAATAATACTTTCCGACTTCCCAAGCAGCCCCTGAAACTCCTGCTACCACCCACCATGCAATATTTCCATCTGGATCAATCATCATCACAGGATTATTATTCGCATAATTATACCCATTCATCGTCTGTGGGTCGTCTTCGTCGCCTGGGTCTGGGTCGTAGGCGGTGAACACGCCTTGTTCTGGTTCATAGTAGCGCGCCATCAAGTAATACTGTTCGATTTCTTTGTCATACGTATAACCTGCATATAGATATGGATTGGCTTTTGTCTCGGTTGTTGTGGCTGTGTTTTTAAGAACAACGCCCCATGCATCGTAGGCGTATTCCGCGACCACTTTGCCGTTTTCATCTGTCATAGCAATGACGTCACCATGTGCATTGTAGTGATAGTACAGTGTTTTGCCATTCATTTTCATGGCTAGGCGGATATTGCTGTCGGAATAGACATATTGGCGGAGCACTTTTCCTGCGCTATCCGTTTCATACAGCACATCGATGCTGTCACCATCATAATGATAATTGGTTGTCACACCGTCCACTGTTTTGGATAAGCGGCGGTTGTCATCATCATAAGTATAACGGACAAATGGACTATTTTCACCTTTTTTTGTAACGCTGATTAAACGGTCGCCTGTGTCCCACGTATAATTGAATTTTCCGTCACTCGTTCGGTTGCCATTAGTATCATAAGTCAGTCTATCGCCACCAAATTGCACAAGCTGGTTGCCGTCATTGAACGTGGCGGCAGTGGTCTTCGATTCTGAACCAGTTATTTGAACTTGCGTGCGGTTTCCAAAACCATCATACGTGTAGGATTTGACGGTGCCGTCTGGCAAGCTTTCTTTCGTCAATTGATTAACGGCATCGTATTCATAGGTAGTTTTTCCACTTTTTTTGTTGTCGATATTTGTACGGTTGCTTGCTGCATCGTACGTATAGCTCTCGTCTAAAATGAGGTCGCCTTCTGCATCGCCAATTGCCACATTCGTTACTTTTTGGGTGCTATCATACACATAGTTTGCGGCTGTGCCGTTACCTGCTGTGTATAAGCCAATGTTGCCGAACTCGTCGAACTCAAAATAGGCGTTTTTACTGCCGTCGTTCACGCGGGTGTTTTGGTCTAAATCGTTGTACGTGTAGCTTGTTTTGGCGGTATAGTCGCCGTGGCTAATGGAAACGTCGGCCACTTTGTCGGTTTTGCCTTTGTTGTTTTGTGTTGGCTTGTCTTTGTAGGAATAGCTGATTTGACCGCCGCGTTCGGTCACTTTTGTGATACGGTCTGCGTCGTCGTATGTTTTGTCCGTCACGATACCATTAATTTCGTCGGTGACTTTTGTTTGGTTGCCGTTTGGATCGTACTGGAATTTAAACGCTGGTTCGTTGTTCCACTTGATGCCGCTCGTGCGGTCTGCTGAATCGTACGTACTTTCGGTTACGCGCCCATTTGGCATGATAGCCTTTGTCTCATTGCCGCTTGCATCATATTCGTACTGAATTGTCCGCCCAAGTGCATCGGTGAACGCTGTAATCTTGTTGTCTACGTCGTAGGCATAACTATTCTTTTGCGTTTTTCCAGAAGCGGTAACATTTTTCTCTGTGGTGTTGCCGTTGTCGTCATATTTGTACGCGACTGATGTGCCGTTTGCGAGTGTTGTGTTCGTTAGAGCGTTGTCGGCATCGTAGGTGAGCGTTTTTTTGTTGCCTTTTTCGTCCGTTTCTGAAGTTTTGTTGCCGTATGCATCATAGGTAAAGCTAATTTTACGGCCTTCTTCGTCGTAACTTGCCGTCACGTAGTTGCCTGATGCATCATACTCTTCGCGTGTGAGCACTTCGCCTTCTATGACGCGAACATCGTCAAACCAAGCTTTTCCAGTTAAGCCATTACGGAATAATGTGTAGATTTTAATGGATTGAATTGGTTTTGCAGGTTTTATAACTACAGCGCTTCGGTTCCAGTCGTTTGTACCGAGCGGGAATTGCCCTTGTACATAGGAAGCCGTTCCATCTTGATAATAAATCGTCCCACAAATGGAATAATCATTGGACATCACTGTAGTCGCGCCGTTTACTTTGGCATTTTCTGACTTAGATAATGCGGTTAACGTGAGTGCCTTTGCTTCTTTTTGATTGATAGCGACATCTTGAAGCATGTGTGTATGCGCTTCGCTCGTCGCCTTCCGTTCAAAATAAACCGCGCTGTCGCCACTAAAGCTTTCATTATCAACCACTTTAGCTTGGGATAAAGCTGTATTTCCCGTACGAGCCCATCCTGCTGGAAGCGTACCATTATGGTCTTCAAAACTGTTGTTTACGACTGGATTGTAGCTAGATGCTACGCTACCTTTTTCGAGTTGAACATTATCATACCAAATCGTGCCTTTTCCTTTATTTGGTGCAGCTTGCTCGTTGTCTAGGTAAAGCAACACTTGACGCGTATTTTTTGATGTTTTAAATGTCAGTTGGCGTTTTACCCAGCCGCTATTATTTTTAATCGAAGTTGGACGATTCGACTGCCAGACACTTCCATCCGTTACATCTTTCGCATTCGCATCTTGTAATCTAGCAATCAAAAGACCATCCGCGTTTGTCATTCCCGATGTTTTAGTCCATGCACTAAATGTATACGTTGTTTCTGGATCCACATCAACGCGCTGTGTTGCCGCCGAATAGCCTTTATCCGTTGTAAGCGCCTCGCTAGTCACCTTCACTGAACCACTGCCACCAAGCGCACCAGGTGCCATTTGCGTGTTATCAAATGTAATGCCACCCTTTGCATTCGATTGTATGAGTGTCCAGTTCGAAAGACTCGTTCCTTTTTCAAACCCACTATTTTGAACTAAATTTCCGCCAGAAGAGAGCTCTCCGCTACCGCGAATCGGATTTCCGTAACTATCGTATTGAGTAACAGAAGAGACTTGTGCTTCCGTCGCCAATGTTTCCGACACCGCATCCGCTCCGTCATACGCCACCGTCGTCTTACGGCCTTCCGTATCCGTTGCACTCGTCACATCATTGTTGTCATTATACGTGTAAGATTCCGTACCATAAGCATCCGTCATCTGCGTCACATTTCCATCTGCATCATACGTATACGTTTCTTCCTGCCCTTTTGGATTGACTTCTTTTGTTAAATTATTTGATTCATACGTGTAGGTTGTTGTCAGCTTCAATCCATCCGCATCCACAATTTCCTTTTTCGGATTTCCTGCATCGTTATACTCATAAATCGTTTTTTTCTTTTTCTCATTTGTTAAAGTCGTTTGATGTTTTTCCTTATCATAAGAAAGCGTCGTCTTTTTCCCGACCGGATCCGTAATCTCCGTCAGCTTTTCATCCTCATAAACAAATGTCGTTTCATAAGGTTTAGCATCCGTATGTTTCGGATCATAAATCGCCGTTAGCAACCCATCTTTGTAGCCGTATCGGTAGACTTTACCACGCGCCGTAGAGGAACTTACAAGCTCCTGATTCCCATTATACGTATAACTAATCGTCCGCCCCAAAGGACCAACAAGTTTCGTCACTAAATCGCCGTCATAAGTGAGCGTCACCGTCCGACCAGACGCATCACGTAAACTCGCAAGCTTGCCATCTGCATACACATATGTCAGCTGATTCCCTTTCGTATCTTTCTCAGAAACTAAACGACCATCTGGAAGAAAACGTGTTTCAGATTTATCTTCTTCCACTTTCAAAAAGCCGTCCGCCGTTTTAGAAACTTCCGAATAAATACCAGATGGCGCCGTATAAGAATCCCCTTTTTTAGTAAAACGATGGATTTTCTTGTCCGATTCAACCCAAATAATATCGCCATTCGCTTCTTCTACAAGTTTTTCCTCTAACGTACTTGTCCAACCTTTCCCAAAAATCCCAATTGCCTCGTCTTGACTATTAAACGTTCGGTCCACATTAATGCTTGGTCCGCGTCCTGCGAGTTCGAAATCCGTTTCATGGAACAAGAAATTCCCATTTGTCGCATTAACTTCCCCGCCGCGTACAGGTACGCTCGTCCAGTAATCCGCCATACCAAGCTGTTTATTCACAGCCTCTGGAATGACTGGCGTAGCAGGATCAGATTGCGCACTTTCCGCATTGTTGCCCGCCTTTTGATAAGCAATTACGCGGAACCAATAATTTTTCCGTTCCCCGTAAATGCCGCCTGTATTTCGGTAGACTGGCGAAGGGTCTCTTGCAAGTTCTGCACCACTTCCGTCTTTATGAAGTGCAAACTTGCCATCTGCAATTTCTGCGTTTGTCGGCCAAATCCCTTTATTTTGCGTTGTCCATTTTGTCGCCGTGCCTACATCATATTGTTCGTACGTTTTTCCGTTGTAGGCAAGGACTTTATATCCATCCGCCATCGGGCTTGGCTCCCAATTTAACTCGACATACCCCGTTTCCTTATGTGCCAAATTGGAATAAGCTTTCGCAACAGGCGCTTTTGGCTTTTCAATCGGCATGTAGGCAAAAACCAAATCGGAGTTTGGGCTTTCACCGCCTGGATAAACTGCCTGCACACGGAATAAATAGCGCGTTAAATTGCGTAGTCCAAAGCCACTTCCTGCTAAATAGCCGTTCTCATATAATTCCCGCGGATCAAGAGCAAATTCGGTTCCTTTCCCATCATGGTGAAAATAAAATTCACCGTCTGCAATTTCGGCAGCAGTCGGGAAAATTTTCTTATCTTTTGTGCTCCAAGTTGTTGCCGAACTCCCAGTGTTAAAATATTCATAGTTATAACCATTAGAAATAACAATATTGTAACTTGTCGCACCTGGAACTGCCTTCCAAGATAAATCCATGTAACCTGTACCCATGCCAACCCCGTTCGAATATGTCTTTACAGTTGGTTTCTCGGGCTGGGCATAGGTATACGTCACTTCCAAGTAAGGATAGTTTGTATTATTTTCACTTGCAACTATTTTCTTCCAGTAATTTTGGTCAATATTTGTCCCTAGGCGAAAACCGTAATTTGGTCGTACTCCACTTGCCCATGCTTGAACCGTACTCGTCACATCTAAGCTCGCCCATTGTCCACGACCAACATCTACGCTCCCTAGGCGTGTTCCACTTGGTTGGTTTGCCCATGTAACTTGCCACGGAGACCAGTTAGCATTGGCTTCATAATACCAAATATCATTTTTTAAAGTCGGCGACATGTGCCAAATATTATAAAGCTTTAAAGTGGCTTTTGAAATGGATGCTTTGTTTAATGTAGAAGTATCCATTTTTAAGAAAGCAGCGTTATTTCCTGTTGAATTATCCCACTTTCCGAGTTTCAGTGTATAGGCATTCTGACCAGAATCCCATAGTTTACTCCCAATGTTATTTTCTGTTGTGCTTGCAGAATTAATATTCGCATTATAAATATCATCAATTCGAACAGAAGGATCAATATAAACAGGATATACCCGCTCTGGATCATTAAGCCATTCTGTATCTACCTTCAATTGCAATTCATAAACCGTTTTCGTAAGTGGCTTTAATTCGAAATGTGCCGCTTCTGATGTAACAGCTTCACCCGATTCCTCGCCAATATTCGAATCTGCCATAACTGGTTTCGGTAATGTATAAATGGTGTCGCCTGTTTTATTTTCAAAGACGATATCGCCATTTTCCGCTTGCTTGACATGTAGTTTTGTTTCAATTTGGTATACATACGTATCGAGCTCATTTTTTTCATGTAAAACGAGGTCTTCCTTTACTGACTGATTAAATGTAAAATGTCTTAAATCAGTATCCGGAAGCACCTTTTTATATGTAACCTCATTGTCTTCAAAAGTTGCCTTTTGATTTTCGGTTAAAATTTCTGTCTCACCTTGTCTAGCGGATTTCAGCGCAAATGTCACTTCTGCACCACTTTGCGTTAATTTTTGATAAACTCCATTCTCCATGTTTTCAAAAAATTCAATGTTTATTTGTGTTTGCTTCGGAGTAATCTTCTCCGTTACCGTATCTTTTTCCAAATCTGGATCGACACGTTCCATCTCTCCGTCAACTTCTACATGAACAGGTTCTGAAAAAATTTGCTTTGTAAAACTTCCGTCATGATTGTCATATACAATTTCTGTTTCCGTTCTTTCATCTTTTACTTCTGTTGGCTTTTGTTCTGTCTTATTTGTGTCATCCTTACTCGCTACATCCTCCTCAGCAAATCCTATGTATGGTGGAATAAGCGACAAAACAAGACTTGCCGACATTAAACTGAGCAGTCCCTTTTTCCATATTTTTTTCATGTTCAAACCCCTTTTTCTATTTTTAAAAACCCTTTTTTTGCAAACGCCCCCCAATCGCCCACGTAACACAAACGTAACAATTCATTTGTCTTTTGTCAATGTAATTATCCCTTTTTTTCGTACTTAATTTCACAACCAAATAACATTTTATACTTTCTTTTCAAAAAGATGTCTTTTTTTACATAAAACACTTCCCTTTGTTTTATAAAAATCTGCAAATTATATAATTAGTTTTATATCCATAAATGTTGTATACTAAAATTGATAGGATTGTAACTTTGCTTTCGTTGAATAAAAGGCGTACGGGATAAAGAAGTTGAGGTAGTCATAGACTTTAATGGGGTGACAAAATGAACGGCTATGTTTACGTGCAGATTTTTAAAATTTTACATTTCTTAGATTCTCATTGTCTGGAGATGGATTATTTGCAACAAGAATTACCAAAAATAGAGCGCGAAACAGATTTAAACAAAAATCATATTCTTGAAGTATTGTATAAACTGGAAGAATACGGGTATGTACTTCGAGCATATGGACAGACAAATACAAGCTATCACATTACTACAAAAGGGCGTAACTTAATGTTACATATCAAAAAGAACGCTAGTCGAAATATACCAAACAATTGTAAGGTTATTCCTATCAAAAGTAAGAGTCCACTTATTTTTGACTAGCATTCTGCGTCAGGCGGCGGTGTTTAATCGCTGCTTTTTTTTATGTAATGCATTACATATGAGTTAAAGGGAGTTGCGTTCTGTTACGCGATAAATATGAATCGTTAAATAAACTTGTTCATCACGCGTTAAGGAGGCATGATGGGTATTTTTTAAATAGGCATCAATTTTTTGGGTGCATTTAAATGCTTCTGGATATTTGATTTGGACTTGTTCAAACAGAAAATCATCGCCAGAATCAACGACTTCGTCCAGCAGCATTCTTTGAGCAAAATATTGAAGGTGCGTCACAAAACGTGTGTAATTGAGCGAGGTTTCATCTAAGACCATACCATAATGATACGTTACGATGTTTAAAATATCTTGAACAATTTGCGTCATTGTGACTGTGGTGGTCATTTGTTGGCCGTCTTGGCGTGCGTTCACGATATGCAGTGCGATGAAGCCGGCTTCATCTTCATCTAGCAAATAACCGAACTCTTCTTGGATAATGCCAAGTGCTTTTAAACCAACTTGGTATTCGGGTTGATAAAAGCGTTTGATTTCCCAAAGTAATGCGTTTTTCAGGTTAATGCCTTGTTTATAGCGGGACAGCGCAAAATTAATGTGATCGGTAAGTGTCAAGTAAATGTTGGCGCTAAGTTCGGCGCCTAGTTTTTCCTTTGCATACTGTACGATGTCATCAGCGACTCGCAAATGTTTGGCGGATATTTCGCTTAGTAATTCAGAAAGCTTTTCGGAAAGCTCATGTGACTCCATTACAAAGGTCTTTTCAATTTTCGTCTCGTCAACTTCATCTCCGACTTTCTTTTGAAAAGCTAATCCACGCCCCATAACAACAATTTCCTTGGCCTCTCCGTCTTCGGCAACGACAACATTATTGTTTAAGATTTTTATGATCTCCATTTGTCTTAACCATCCTTTCAAAAGAAAAAACCCAAACTAATTCCAAAACTACAAAAAAACAATAGTCTTCGAATTAATTCAGGTTTTGCCTGCCGAACAGTAACAATCCTACAATTCTTGTTTTATTATAGTATATAAAGAAAACGTTTGCAATACCTATTTGCAATTTGTCTACATTATATTGAGTGTTTTAAATTTTAGTTGCATTTGTAACTCATTATACTTTAAAACGTAACGTTTTGAAACAGGGAAATCGGGAAAATGAGTAATCAAAGCGCTTTGAAAAGGAGGATTTCCAGAATGGCAGATATTAAAACGAATTCAGTTCGGACAGCGAAGAAAGCACCCAAAATGAGTGATGCCTTGCCAAAAGAAAATTCCCACCATCAGTTTGCTGAAAAAAACCATGTAAACAATAAGCCAGCCACGGAACAAAAGCAACAATTCCATCGGAGAATTTTAGATTGAGCAAAATAAATCAAAGCACCCGGCAATACGCTAGGTGCTTTTTTAGGAGGAAAAGAGAATGCCAAATGTAAAAATGACTTTCATTAATTTACCTGTGAAGGATTTAAATGAATCCATTGCTTTTTACACGGAACTAGGTTTCAAATTTAATGCGGATTTTACCGATGAAAACGCGACTTGCATGATTCTGAACGAAACGACTTTCGTTATGTTACTAGTGGAACCATTCTTCAAACAGTTCCTGCCTGCGTCAGAACTTCCTGATTACAGAAAAACAACGGCTGTCATCAACGCACTTACATTTGACACACGGGCTGAAGTGGATGAACTTTACGAAAAAGCTGTCAATGCTGGGGCTAAAAAGGGATATCTCATGGACGAACAAGGCATGTATTCGAAAAGCTTTTACGATATCAATGGTCACATTTTCGAACTTTTCCATATGGAAATGAATCCACAGTAAAAAAACGTCCGAGCCATGCTCGGACGTTTTTTTTATTATTAATCATTTCTGTTGCATGCCATTTTAAGGGATAACTTTCCATAATGGATCACGAAAACCATTTTTCCCCTTGCTTTCAATTTATAGCAGCCTTACAGATGAGCTCGTTATTCTCACACTTTTATTTCAATCTTTTAAACGCATGTAACGAAAGCGATTACAGTCCTCTTGAACTAAAGCCGGAGGGTTACTGAATGCTCCGAAAAATTTAATTGATGTATATTTTCAAGCTTTAAATATGCGTCTGCACCTGTTATGCTAGTTAGATAGAAAGATTTTACAGGCATACTAAAATAGTTTGCTCATTAACTAATTTGGATTTGATAACAAATTCACAAAATTGAAAATCCTTCCTCTTTGAAGGAATTTTAAATCCTTTTGAGCTTCATTTTCAACGTTTGATAAAACTTTGTCCAAACTTTGGCAAAAAAAACTGGACAAATTAGAGATTTGTTTATATTGCTTATCTGTAAGCGGAGTCATAGGATAAAGGTGTAAGGTAAATTATTCCAGAAGCGCGAATAAAATTTCCGTTTTATTCAAAAAGCGTTTTATCGGGTTACATTTATTTACCCTTTGAAAGAAACTGCGAATGAAGTTCTGCGAAAGGAAGAAAATATATGTACCTATCTGCTAGATCTCGCATTATTTTAGAAAAAATACTTCCTGAAAAAGGTGACATTTCGATTCAGCAGCTTGCAAATGACCTTGATGTCAGCGAGCGAACTGTGCGCCGTGATTTGGATGAAGTCAAGCAAACCCTTGAAAGCTTTGGGCTTTCGCTTATTCGGAAAGGTAGTAAATTATCCGTTAGCGGCTCGCTTCATGACCGGGAACATGTTCGTTCTACTTTGCTTGATTTAATCGGAAATGAATTTACGCCGCTTGAAAGACAGCAATTTATTTTGCGTGTGCTTTTAACGACGAACGAGCCTGTCAAACTTATTGCGCTGGCTAGTGAACTTTCGGTTACCGTTGCAACTGTCGGAAGTGATCTCACAAAAATTGAAGAAGAGTGGGACGGAAAAATTCGCATCGAGCGAAAGCGCGGCATCGGCGTCCATTTAGATGCTTCTGTCATTGAAAAGCGCGAATTGTTGCGCGAACTCTTACTAATGACCATGCCGAAGCTGAAACTTTATCAATATTTTGTGGATACGTTAGACGGCGTTCCGACTCAAAATAATGATGAATTTTTAAGCCATTTTATCGACTTCCAATTGCTTGAATTAGCTGACCGAACCTTAACACGCTGGATGAAAAAACTATCTTATGAAGTCGACAATGATTCACTTGTTGATTTGCTCATCTACCTTCTGATTACAGTGAAGCAAATTTCAAAAGGGAAAATCATTTCTAAAAAAAGCGACAATCATATATTTCTACAAGATTATCCCGAATACGATATCGCTGAACGCATTTTAAAAGACTGCTTACCTGAACAAACCATTCCAGAAGCAGAGATTACCGAGTTAACCATGCAAGTTCTCGAAGCAGAAATTCGTCATGGCGAAGATGTTTTTTATCGCAACGAAAAAGTACAAGCCATTCGAATCGCAAAAAAACTCATTTCCCGCGTCGCAAGAGAAATCGAACTGCCGCTGTCCCAAATGTCCCTGCTAAAAGGCTTAACGGAACACATTCAATATTCGCTTATCCGCTTAAAGAAAAAAATGCCACTAAGCAACCCGCTTTTACCTTTGATTAAAAGTGAGTTTGGTGACTTGTTTAACATTGTACAACGCGTCGCATCCGAGCTTTATCCGTTTAAAAAGCTACCTGAAGAAGAAACAGGTTTCATCGTGCTCCATTTCGAAGCGGCGATCATCCAATCCGAGAATTTAAGACCCTACAGTGCACTAATTGTGACCTCTAGAAGTAATGGCGTTAGCACATGGCTCCGCGCCAGATTTCGCAAGCGTCTGCCAAAATTACAAAAAATTAAGTTTGTGACACCACTTGAACTCGTGAAAGAAACCGATTTACATAAATATGATATTGTCCTTTCCACAACGGATTTAACCGATTTCAAAATGGACTACGAACGAATTAGCATCTTCATTTCTGATGCTGAAATTAAAGAACTCAAACATAAACTTGAAAAAATCGTGGGCGCAAAAGGCAATTATGTCGACTTTCCGAGTCTTCAAGACAACTCAAAAAAGCTACCTGAAACGCTTGCTAGCTTAAAAAATATGCATCAATTTTACGGGCTGATTATTTCCTTCTTGGAGTCCCTTTACATCGAACAAGGCAGTGACATGACGCGAAACAAAGAGGATAACTTGCGTTCGTTCAGTCAGTCCATCGCGAACAAAGAACCTGACCTTTCACCCGAAAAAATCTTTAAGAAATTGAGCTCCCTCGAGGCGAAGCAAAAAGTCATTTCTGGCGGCGCAAATTCTGCCTACTTTCTTGTAAATGATAACGTGAAAACAGCTTCAACCCACGTTTTCACACTAAAGCATTCGCTCGATTTCCAGATTGAGGACGGCTTAAAGTCCGCCATATCTACTGTGATGATTTTTATGCTACCTTACGAACTTAATGCCGAACTGCTTGAAATTACAACTTACTTGTTGACCGTTTTGACGGAAGATGATGCCGCGATTTTGCTTGCAGAATCGGGCGACAAGGAAAAAATCGCATCACTATTTTCAACGTATTTAGAAGAATTTTTAGAACATAAAAATACGTATCGTACAGAAAATTTAGGTTTTCCATTCTAAAATTGTCATTATCATGTTTATCCGTGCCAACCTTATTCGGCAAATAGGCATGTTAATATAAAAAAAAGAGGAGGAATCATGAAAATGTCCAAAGTTTTAAATGATTTTCTAACACCACAGCTTGCTGCATTACGTGAACAAGGTTTATACAATGAAATTGATTCCATTCAAGGCCCGAATGGCGCAAAAGTTAAAATCCATGATAAAGAACTTATTAATTTATCTTCCAACAACTATCTTGGTTTTTCAAATGATGCGCGCCTAAAAGAAAAAGCCATCGAAGCGACAAAAGAATACGGCGTCGGCGCTGGTGCTGTCCGCACAATTAACGGCACAATGACCATTCACGATGAACTTGAAAAACGCATCGCAGAGTTCAAACATACCGAAGCAGCAATTGCTTTCCAATCTGGTTTCAACTGCAACATGGGCGCCATTTCCGCCGTTATGACCAAAAAAGATGCCATCATTTCAGATGAGCTGAATCACGCATCCATTATCGACGGTTGTCGCCTATCCGGAGCTAAAGTCATTCGCGCCCGCCATCAAGATATGGATCATTTGCGCGAGCTTGCCAAAGAAGCAACCGAAAGCGGTCAATATGAAAAAGTAATGTACATTTGCGATGGCGTATTCTCAATGGACGGCGATGTCGCCAAACTCCCTGAAATCGTTGAGATCGCCGAAGAATTTGGCTTAATCACCTACGTGGATGACGCTCATGGTTCTGGTGTCATGGGAAACGGTGCAGGAACAGTGAAACATTTCGGTCTCTCGGATAAAATTGATTTTCAAATCGGGACACTGTCCAAAGCGATTGGTGTGGTGGGCGGATACGTTGCCGGTTCAAAACAACTAATTGACTGGCTAAAAGTGCGTGCAAGACCATTCTTGTTTTCGACATCTCTCACACCATCATCGGCTGCTGCATGTATCGAAGCCATCAACATTATGGAAAATGAGCCTGAAACCATTGAAAAGCTTTGGAATAACGGCAAATATTTAAAAGCTGGCTTAAAAGATTTAGGCTTTGATATCGGGCATTCTGAAACGCCTATTACCCCTTGCATTATCGGTGACGAAAACTTAACGCAAAAGTTCTCTCGTCGCTTGCTTGAAGAAGGCGTTTATGCAAAATCCATTGTCTTCCCTACCGTTCCAAAAGGCACTGGTCGTGTTCGCAACATGCCAACTGCGGCACATACAAAAGAAATGCTAGATGAAGTACTTAAAGTTTATGCAAAAGTAGGTAGAGAACTAAACGTTATTTCATAAATTACAATTTCCTTGCAATAAAAAAGCGAGGCTAAGCATTACATCGTCCAAAATGCGCTTAGTCCCGCCTATAAAAAATTATTAACACTATCATTATATCATCAAAATGATTTATCTTTCAAAATAATTTGTCCGGAGGTTTTTACAATGAAAAAAATTCTAATTACTGGTTGCTTAGGTCAAATTGGTTCTGAACTTACGATGCGTTTACGTCATGACTACGGCGAAGAAAATGTCATCGCAACTGATATCCGCCGCATTGATAGCCCCGTTTGTAATGAAGGTATCTTTGAAATTCTGGACGTCACCAACCAAGCAAGCATGCTCGAACTTGCAAAAAAATACGATGTGGATACACTCATTCATTTAGCGGCACTTTTATCTGCTGTAGCGGAAGCGAAACCGCAACTTGCTTGGAATTTAAACATGGGCGGCCTCGTCAACGCGCTTGAAGTGGCACGCGAACTAAATTTAAAATTTTTCACGCCTAGCTCCATCGGCTCATTTGGCCCCGGTACGCCTGCTGTGAATACACCGCAAGACACTCTACAACGTCCGACGACCATGTACGGCGTAACAAAAGTGGCCGGTGAATTATTGTGCGACTACTACTACTCCAAGTTCGGTGTCGACACTCGTGGCGTTCGTTTCCCTGGATTAATTTCCTACACGACACTTCCTGGCGGTGGAACCACGGACTATGCGGTCGATATTTATTACGAAGCGCTCAAGAAAAAAAGTTATACGTCGTTCATTGGGAAAGGCACTTACATGGACATGATGTATATGCCAGATGCCATTGATGCGATTGTGAAATTGCTTGAAGCTGATCCGTCGCGCCTAGTTCACCGTAACGCCTTTAATATCACCGCGATGAGTTTTGATCCAGAACAAATTGCCGCTTCGATTCGCAAGGTGATTCCTGAATTTAAAATGAACTACGACGTTGACCCAGTCCGCCAAAGTATTGCTGACTCTTGGCCTGATTCGCTAGATGCTAGCTGTGCAAAAAATGAATGGGACTTTGATCCAAAGTTCGATTTAGACCGAATGACGAAAGATATGCTTGAAAAGCTTGCAGAAAAATTAGAAAATGATAGTGTAACAAAGTGAGATATTCCGCTCTAAACAACTTTTTAGAATGACTAAAAATGTTTGTGAGGCTATTTTTTCAGATTCACAAACAGTAGGGAGAAAAATATGGAAAATCAGAAATTAAAAAAAGAAATTGGCTTTTTCACGGCACTTACTGTCGTTATCGGTACAGTTATCGGTTCTGGCGTATTTTTTAAGCCTGAAGCCGTGTTTTCTGCTACGGGAACTGCCGGTCTAGGATTGCTTGCATGGATTCTTGGTGGCGTCATTACGATCTGCGGTGGCTTGACAGCCGCTGAATTATCCGCTGCAATCCCTGAAACAGGCGGTATGATTGTTTATTTAAGAAAGACCTATGGTAAACTAGCTTCCTACATGCTTGGCTGGGCGCAAACTGTCATTTATTTCCCGGCAAACATTGCGGCGCTTTCTATTATTTTTGCAACTCAAGTAGCCAACCTTTTTGGTACAAGTGACGCAATTATTATTCCTGTTGCAATTGCGGCGGCTATATTTATCATGTGTATGAACTTTTTAGGGGCCAAAGTAGCTGGTTCACTTCAAGCTGTTACAACTGTATGTAAGCTGTTACCTTTAGCACTTATTATTATTTTCGGCTTATTTCATCAAGGAGATGTCGCATTTAGACTATTTCCAATGAGCGTGGAAGACCACCCTTTCCTAACAAGTCTAGGTTCTGGTTTAGTTGCTACCATGTTCGCTTATGACGGATGGATTCACGTCGGTAATATTGCCGGCGAAATGAAAAACCCTAAAAAAGATTTGCCAAAAGCAATTGTTTTAGGCTTAACGGTTGTTATGGCCGTGTACTTACTAATTAATATTGCCTACTTAATGGTTATGCCTGCAACAGCCCTAGCAGCGACTGCAACTCCGGCAGCTGACGTAGCCAATATCATCTTTGGCTCTATTGGCGGAAAACTGATTACGATTGGAATTTTAATTTCCGTGTTCGGTACGATTAACGGCTACACAATGACGGGCATTCGTATCCCTTATGCGATGGCTATCCGCAACCAACTTCCATTCAGCAGTTGGTTTGCAAAACTAGGTAAAACGGCTGTTCCTTACAACAGCGGAATTGTTGTTTTAATCATTTCCATCATCATGATTTTCTCTGGACAGTTCAATCAATTAACAGATATGTTAATTTTTGTTATTTGGATTTTCTACACCCTCGTATTTATCGCTGTCTTCATTTTGCGGAAACGAGAACCAGATATGGCACGCCCGTATAAAGTACCGCTTTACCCCATCATTCCAATTATCGCGATTGTTGGCGGACTGTTTATCGTGCTCAATACTTTATTCACGCAACCAATAAATGCTGGTATCGGGCTTCTTCTTACAGCAATCGGCCTACCCATTTACTTTTATAAGAAGAGCAAAGGCCACATGACCGAAGACTAAGTTTGAGGAGTGAACAAAATGTCTACGATTGTCTGGGCAGCCCTAAGCACCCTCATCATTATCGTTATAGTCATTTCCGAACTCGATGAACGAAAAAGCAAGAAGAAATAACGGATTATCACGCTATCACTGGAAAAGCGATTGGGCCCCTTTACCCAATCGCTTTTTGTTTAAAAAATGAGAACCTGCACCAGATACTCATTTTTTATCTTTTTCTTTAAATATACACAATTATGCGCTATTTTTAAAAAATTAGTATGTTTTACACCATAATTCAACTAAAAACTGGGAGGATAAAATGATTATTTTTGAATGGATAATTGAATTCTTCATTTGGCTTATTGTTGATATAATTGGAGAATTTTTTCAAGAGCTTTTCCAGCGTAGTTCGAAACGGAAACGCAGAAAAACAAAGAAAAGGAAGTATAGGAATTAGCCTTCTTGGCAAACGATAGTCCTTTTTATTATCAATTGGCACACATAATTTTATATTGTATAATATAAGTATATATATATTTTCCGATTAATTATCGATTTTCATTCAAAAAGAGCTGAAGCATTTTGCTTTTTAAATAAAGAAGACTTAAATTTTATTACAAAAGGGGAGAAAGCTACTTTGAAAAAACCGATACATAAAAGATGGTGGTTTTGGGCACTTATTATTGTTTTAGGGCTGGGATTAATTGGGAGCTGCTCTAATGATGACACTGTTGCGAAGGAAGATTACCAAAAGCTCGAAGCGAAGATTAAAGCACAAGATAAAAAGATTGACGCTCTTAATGATGACTTATCTGCTGCAGAAGACCAATTAAGTTCGGTTGAGTCCGAAAAAGAAGAAATTCAAGAGAAACTTAGTGTATATGAAAAAGAGGAAATCGAAAAAGCAGAAAATGAGGCAAATAAATTGCTTGATTCTGCTGAAAAATCACTAAATACTGCAGACTTAGATAAGGCAAAGAAATTTATTGATAACAATGAATTTTTAACTGTCTCAAAGTTTTCAGATCGTATTGATGCTGTTCAACTAAAAATCGAGCAAAAAGCGGAAGCTGCCAAGAAAAAAGCAGATGAAGCTAAAAAACGAGCAGAGGAAAATCCAACTGTTCCAAAAAAAGAAACAAATCAAACCGATGATAACAATCAAGCACCGAATACCCAACCAAAGCAAGCGGCACCAACTCCTAAAGCCTCTGAAACAGTAGCAACTGTTTTTGTCGCACCACAATCAGGAAAGAAGTTTCATTACGATTCATCATGCCGCGGTCTAAATAGTGCTAACTCTGTAGTTTCAATGAGTAAAAGTGAAGCTATCGCGAGTGGCTACTCACTTTGTGGCTGGGAAGACTAGTCAATAAACAATTTCAGCTCTAATTTCGCATCAATAAATTTTTATTGGTGTTTTTTTATGCGATTGAATAACATTTGAGATAATAGTGGCAGAAGTTTTCAAAAAGCAGATCTTTACCCTTTTGTTCAAAAATAAAAAGTGTTGTAAATGGCTTCAAAAATCCATTTACAACACTTTTCATCAATTTCTTCTTATGGAGCTGGCGGGAGTCGAACCCGCGTCCAGAAATATCGGCACTCGAACTTCTACGCGTGTAGTCTCGATATTAGAATTTCGCTTGAATATCGGCCTCGAAACCGGCTTCCTTTCAGCTAGCTTGATTAATCTCTTTTTAAAGACTACAAACGGAAGCCTTTAAACGTATCCCACTTAGAGTAAGACCCTGACCGTAGCACATGGGCGATGCACGGAGGATCAGCTTAAGCTACTATTACGCAGCGAAAGCTAGGTTTTGTTTTTCTTTGCCAGTTATTATTGGCTTTTGCGTTGTTAACGAGGACGACCCCTCGACGCGCCATCCGAGCTCGAACTATCCCTGTCGAATCCGTAACAGCCCCAGTTTAAAATCACTAACATTAGTATACAGAAATGTCTTTCTAAACACAAGCTTTTTAAGGGGCTGTTCTCTTAAATCGTGTTCACAATATCAGCTATCAAACGGATTTCTAACAGCGGGATTTCAATATGATATTCTTTTTCTAAATTGGATATTGCCAGACCAATCACCTGTATCATTTTTTCGTTTTTTTCTAAAAAAGCCTCAATATCCGTTTGTTCATCTACTTTTTCTTTTCGCAAAATCCGTTCAATCATGCAGCACATATGCACATACAGCAAAAATTTCTTGTTATTATCAAGTATTATGTCGAGTTTGGCTTCCATGAATTCAACAGACCGCTCAACGTTTTGTAGTACCTTTTCGGCATCCAGAACAGTCATATTTTGAATGATTTTTTTAAGTGAGAAATTAAAAATTAAATCTTTTCGAAGTTCTTCTTCATCTAACTCAAAATGTTGTTTTAGTAGACGGATAAACTCCGTAATATGCGTACCACTAATTAATTTATTAAGGCCAATATAAGGAACAGACAAAATTCCAGGATTTTCAGTGCCTACAATAGCTAAAACGTCGTACAACTGAAACGGAAGCTCTTCTTTCTTATTTTGACTCAATTTTTTATAATCATATGGGATAATTTCTAGCTTCGAAGGTGTATTCTGTAAACTCTTTTGCAAAATCTCCTGAATTTGTATGGCGCTTCCCATTCCAGTGTAGCAGCATGTAAGAATCGCTTTTTTCTTTTTCACACTTGGAAAAAGCAGTTCGCGATTCAGTTTTTTTTGATGAATCGACTCTCCCACTTTATCAATCGGTTTGCCTGCAATTAAATCTTGTCCTACTTCAAGCGCAATAGGCGTCGACACATAATCCATTAACAAAATAGGTCCTCTGCTTTTGTTTTCTAGTCGTTTAGCAAGTTCACTTAACGACCCCATATCAACAAGTAAAATTAAACCATTTGTTGTTGAAATTTCAGTATTCAGATATTCTAAAAGTCTGGTCTCGATATCTGTAATCGTTGTATCAATTGGCATATCAATGGCTTGAAAGATATTTTTTTGTAAAATACGGTTGACAATATTTGCCATGCTACTCGCTGTTGAGTATCCATGTGCTAAGATGACAGCCCTCATATTTGAAGACAAACTTTGAATATGTGTTCCGTGAAAATAAAACGAAATAAAAACAATATCTTCGGTTAAAATTTTTTGGTCCATTCGCTCGCCAAGCAAGGTTAGTACTTGTTTTGCCAGCCAAAATGCCTCATTCAAGTTTTCTTGCAAAAACTGTAAGATTCGGTTCCTTTGACTATTCCAAAGTGGATGATTAGCTAGAAAAGCTCTAGATTCCTTGTGATAAAGTAAATACGCCATAGATAATATTTTATTTCCATCTTGTTCAAAACGATAATTTTCTTCCATATATTTAAAAATAGAACGCAAATGATAGGTTAAGCTCGAAAAAGAAGCTTGATCCGTGTCGAGATTACTTTCAAAATAGAGTTTATCTAGTAGCAAATTTACATTTTTAGTCATCTCCACGATATAAAAATCAGTTTCCTTATCAAATTGTAGAACGAAATCTTCATATACCATCTGAATGCTTTTTAAAAGGCGATCAGCTTTAGGATAGGAAAATGGTTTTGTGTAATCGTAAATTTGTTTTTCGATATTTTTACGCGGAAAAGTGGTTTGGAAGTTGGTCTGTGCATCTGCTGGTAAGACTTGTATATTGACTTGTATGACTTCCGAACGTTCAAGCTTTGTATAACCATTGCCTGCTGCATATTTAATGATATTCCGAAGACGCCCCACATTCCCCTCAAACTGACTGGAAAGTAAATAACCCATGACTTGACTCGAAACTTCTATTGTGTGTTTTAAAATCTTACTTTCTTCCATAAAAAAATGATGAATCAAGTGTAACTTCTCTTGCCAAGTACGTTCGCCAAAACCCGGAATATTCACAATAACAGGTAAACGCCGCACAAATGTAGGCAGGAAGGTCGAGTGAATAGTTTCAGTTGTTGCGAAAATCAAGCGCACAGTCGCTTTTTTTTCAACATTACTACTTCCGATTGGTGAATAGAGGCCTTGGTCCATAAATGTAAATAATTTTTCCTGCCCCTCTTCTGTTAGCCGGTGAACTTCGTCTAAAAATAAGACTCCTTCATTTGCATGTGCAAGCAGACCTTCTTTATCATGATCTGCTCCTGTAAAGGCCCCTTCTACATGACCAAATAACAAACTAGACAGCAGTTCAGGATTATGGTAGTACTGCGCGCAATTAAGCGAAACAAACGGTGCTTTCTTAGGAAGTAAACCTTCTTCTAGACAATATTCGTATATCTGTCTAGCTAAAAAAGTTTTCCCTGAACCACTAGGACCTGCTAACATAATTGGAAGCCCATTATTTGGATAAAGAGAAGCTGTTTTAATTTGCTCAATTTGTTCTTTTAAGCTGGCGTTCGCCCCAATAATTTTGGCCAGTGCATCTTTTTTCTCCGGATTGAGTAGTTCTTCTACAGAATCAAAAATGATTTGGGTAGGCGTAAAAAAATGATTGCTGAAACTCATCTTATCCACAAACAAAACAGGACGTTCTCTAATTTTTAATACTACCCCTTCCTTCACTCCCTCATTTAAATAGCGACTTACTGTACTACGACTAAATCCTGTGCTTTCAGAAATAGCACTCGCCGTAAATAAATGGCTATTTTCTTTTGATAACTTCGCTGTTAAGGAAGCAAGGTATTCTAATAAATTCGCTGTCATCACAAACCACCTCGTTAAAAATCACTCGTTATTCTCCTTCTAGCTTAGCAGTTTTTCATTATTTTGAAAGTGTAGAAAAAACCATTAACCTGCACAAAATGAGTCTAACACGCAAAAACATTACTCATCATTGATTGAAGCCAAGCCCATATTTTCGAGACATGGACTTGGCTATTTTATTAATATTCTAATTTCCACATATATCTTCTTTTTGTTAGCGGGTGATTTCGCTTTTCAGCTAATTTTTCAGCATAGACACGCATGACTGCTGTTAATAGCATTGGATTTACATAATCAATGACTTCACCAGCTGCAATGTTTCCTAGACCAAAATCGCGTGAATCGAGTACAGTTGTTTTAGCATCAAAACGATTTAAAAATGTTAGTGCCCTAGAATCCATTGTCCTTGTTTTCCCATCATTCATAAAGAGAACGAATGGCACATCTTTATCAACGATTTCAAATGGTCCATGGAAAAATTCACCATCATGGAAAGTGCCTGAATGAATCCATTGCATTTCCATCATTAAACAAATAGAAGTTGCATAAGCCACTTCATGCGTTGCCCCACTAGACATAAAATAAATGACTTTTTCATCTTTGTAATTCTCAGCAAAAATATTCGCTTGCGGTTCTAAGCTTTTCACAGCTTCTTCGGTGAATGCTGGTAATTGGCTTATGCTATCCGTCAGGGCATCATAATGTGCATATCCTTCCGTTTGATGCAAAATTTCTAAAGCTAATTCTAGAGCATATGTCATTTTCTCTTGTTTGGCTGCATAGTTTGCTTCAAATCCGTGAACAATAACATATTCGGCATCTTTTGTAATGGCTGAATTTTCTATATGTGTAAGTGAAATAACATGCGCCCCTTGCTTACGCGCTCTTGTTGTAGCTTCCACCGTTTCTGGCGTTGCTCCACCAAGCGATGCAGTGATTACGATAGCTGTTTCATTACAAGCTTTTGGTGTCGCAAAGTTAAATTCATTTGCAGTATACAAACTTACACGCAGGTTTTCAGTATTTTCTTCCAAAAAATATTTAGCGGGGTAAAGGTCTGCTTTAGACGCTCCACACCCTACAAATATAACACTTTTAACCTCTGTTGCTTTTTTTAAAATATTTTTAATGATTGTTTGACTATTCATTATTCATTCCTCCATTTTTATTGAAATATTCCAAGCACGCTGAGAATGATACCCCCAGCAATAGAAATCAAGAGAATCCATCCTGTTTTGACCTTCTTTTGTAGTAACCAGTACATAAAGAAGGTTAAACCGAGCGGAATAATTCCTGGCACAATATTGTCTAAAACTTCTTGTAAATTAAACGCTTTTCCAAATGTAATTGGTGTTGTAATTCCAATCATACTGGCAACCATAGAACCGATAACCATCAGCCCTACTACTGTTGAAATATACATCACCTTGTCCATCAAGCCTTCGTTGTACAGCTTGGATAAATATTTGTTTCCTGCCGTGTAACCGATTTTCCCACCATAATATGTCACTAAAAAAGCAGGTATAAACGAAATTAAAATAGCTAAAATTGGACCTAAAATATTTCCTTGCTGAGCCAATGTAATTCCGATCCCGAAAGCAAGCACGCGGATTGTTCCCTGAAAGAAAGAATCTCCAATACCTGAAAGTGGACCCATCAAACTCGTTTTCACAGCAGTAATGGTTTCTGGATCAAAACTATCACGGTCTTGGTAATATTGTTCTTCCATCGAAGAGGCAAGCCCCATCACAAAAGAAGAGGTTTGCGGTGTACAATTAAAGAAAATCATATGGCGTCTGTAAGCTTCTTTTTTCAGATCTATTTCTTCTGGTTTATCATAAATCGCATCCAAAATTGGTGCCATACCAAACATGAAGCCCATATTCATCTGCCGTTCATAATTCCAAGAAGTTTGAATCATCCAGGAGCGCCAAAAAAATTGCCAATATTTTTTCTGGTTCGTAAGTTCCTCTTTTGTAGCAGTCATAAAATTCCCTCCCTAGCTTATAAAGTATCGACTTTCTTCTCTTTTTTAAATTTGATATCGGCAAATACAAAGGCAATTAAGCAAGCAAAAATGGCAACACCTGTTAAACTTAAACCTGAATACGCTGTTATGAAAAAGCCCGCAAGTAGAAATGGCAGCATCTTTTTCGTGAGCATCGTCGTAAGAAGTAATGCAAAACCATAAGCAGGCAATATTTTACTTGCTAGTGTTAAGCCATCTGTTAACCAAGTTGGAATACTATCTACAATCATCTTCACTAAATCGGTTCCAAAATAAATGGCCAAAAAAATCGGCACGAAATACATCAGAGAATAAAGCACGGTCCCCCATAAAATATGGATTCGCTTCGCCTTATTAAATTCTCCTGCTTCAATATGTTTATCTGCCGTATGACTGAATTGTGAAAGTAACGTTCGTAAAAAGATACCTAGCATTTGCCCAAGCACAGCAATTGGTATTGCAATTGTTAATGCGGTCTGTGCGTCTGTATTTGATAGAACGGCAAACGCAGTAGCAATGACAGAACCAAGCGTCATATCTGGCGGAGCTGCTGCCCCTACATTTACTAATCCAAGCGAGATTAATTCTAAGGCCGCTCCAATCATAAGCCCTTTTGTCATATCTCCCAAAACAATGCCTGTCAGTGTGCTCATCACGAGTGGCCTTTCTAAATTCAATCGCCCAAGTAATCTTGAATCGAGAATCCCAATGACGCCGACAAGCCCTAAAAGAATGGATTTAAGTAACATCTCAAACTCTCCCTTCTGCGGTTATAATTTAGGGTTTAATTCTTCCAATTTCGAAGTCGGTACTTGTTGCATATAAAGTCGTATCCCTGCATCCGCCATTTCTTTACTCTCAGTAACCTCTTCTTCTGTTAGATAAATTGCGTTACTAAATGCTTTCGAACCCTCTTTATTCGCAATTCCACCATAATTAATTTCTTGTATTTTCGGATACCCTTTAGAAAACGCTAACGCATCTTTTGTCCCGCCGAAAATAAGCATAATCTGGTCCTCTAAAGCCTCAATTTGCTCAACTTTTTGAAGTGCTTCTGCTACTGAAAAAATATTTAAAGTAATATCTGGCGGTTTAGAAAGATTCAAAGACATTTTTTTAAAATCGTCTTTTGCTGTCGCATTATCAATTACAATAATTCGCGTAATATTCATTGCTTTACTCCATGAAAAGATCACTTGTCCATGTAATAAACGATGATCAATCCTTGAAAACTTAATCAAATCCTTCGCCTCCTTTCCGAGTAGCTTTTAATAATGCCTGACAGTCAACAATGGCCGCTTTACTTGCCGCGACTACTTCCGCCATTTCTAGTTTAGAAAAAGCGTTTGGATATGTAGCGAGTTCGATAATTAATGGTAAATTCATCCCAGCAAGCAAGTGAATATTCGGAAATGTTTGCATAAGTTTTAACATTTCATTATTTACGCTTCCACCTAAAATGTCGGTAACAATGATGATACTTTTTTGCTGATATTCTGCATGAACTTTTTCTCTGATTTTCTCTTCAAACGGTTCATCATCTGAGTAAGCTGCAAACGCAATAACCTCATTCTTTTCGCCAATAATCATATCAAGTGTATCTTTCATTCCAAGCGCAAGTTTGCCATGGCTGACTAAAATAATTCTATTCATAACTAACCTCCCTTCTTTTTTTACAGTTGCAATAATCGTGCCAAACAATTGTTACAGCTCACAAACGGCTCTACCACATGCTTTATCCCTTTCAAATAACACAACTTCGCGCTGGATAAATTGTGTTATTTCATTTTCCCCACAAAAAAAAGCTTGGATTATTAACTAATCCAAGCCTACGTCCTTCTTTATTCACAAAATTCATACATCACATTCATTACATTTTTTGGCGCTCTTTAAACGCCCTTTCAATATCTCGTTTGGCCTCTTTTCGTTTTAAATCTTCGCGCTTATCGTACTTTTTCTTCCCTTTAGCGACGCCAATTAAAACTTTCGCGTAGCCATCTTTCAAGTACATTTTAAGCGGGACTATCGAATATCCGGCTTCCTTCGTTTCCCCAATTAGACGACTGATTTGCTTTTTATGCAGCAAAAGCTTTCGCGTTCTAAGCGGGTCGTGGTTATAACGATTTCCTTGTTCATAAGGACTAATATGCATGTTGTGTAAAAAAACTTCACCTTTATCCACGCGCGCATAAGCGTCCTTCAAATTCACGCGAGCACCTCGCACAGACTTGATTTCCGTACCTTGGAGGACAATACCCGCTTCAAAAGTTTCTTCGATTGCAAAATCGTGACGCGCCTTTTTGTTTTGCGCGATAAGCTTTCCTTCACCTTTTGGCATCTTTATCCTCCTTCCTTAACGGCGTTTTTTCTTCTTACTATTTTTAGGCTGGCCTTTTTTGGCCACACTCTCATAGAATGCTTTTTTCTTTTTCTTCTTCGGTTTCGTATACCAATCGCCGTCAGATTGCTTCTCCTCTTTATTCGAATGAGGCTTACGCCGCTTCTGATTACGATTTCCTTTTTCTTTAAAAGCGCGGGTTTTATTTACCGGTTTTTGTTTTTGGAATTTCGCTTTGCCACCCTCTTTGCCCTCACTAATTAATGTGAAGTCAATTTCGCGTGCGTCAACGTCGACTTTTGTTACTTCTACTTCGACCTCGTCCCCGATTCGGTAAACTAGCCCAGTACGCTCGCCAATCATGGCTAAAATGTTTTGGTGGAACTGGTAATAATCACCTTTCATCGCACTCACATGGACTAAGCCTTCAATCGTGTTTTCCAGTTCAACAAATAAGCCAAAATTCGTAACCGAACTAATGATGCCGATAAATTTCTCGCCAACTTTGTCGACCATAAACTCTGTTTTCTTAAGCTCGTCTGTTTCACGTTCGGCTTCAATTGCGCGGCGCTCCATTTTAGAAGAATGATCCGCAATTTCAGGTAGCTCTTCTGCACGTTTTGCGAGCGTTTCTTCTGATACGTCACCATTTATGAAGTACTGCCGAATTAGGCGGTGGACCATTAAATCCGGGTAACGGCGAATGGGCGATGTGAAGTGCGTATAAAAATCGGTAGCAAGACCGAAGTGGCCTGCTGAAACCGTATCGTATTTCGCTTGCTGCATCGAGCGTAGCATCACCGTTGAAATGACCATTTCTTCTGGTTTGCCTTTCACCTCATCCAAAACTTGTTGCAATGCTGCTGGATGGACTTGGTTGGAGGTGCCTTTCACGACCAAGCCGAAATTCGTAATGAACTCAAAGAAACGCGCCAGCTTATCCTCTTTTGGATCTTCGTGGATACGATAAATGAACGGCACGTCCATCCAGTGGAAATGTTCCGCAACAGTTTCGTTTGCCGCCAACATAAATTCCTCAATCAGGCGTTCACCTGCCGACCTTTCTCGCAAGACAACCTTCTCTGGGTGCCCCTTTTCGTCCACAAAAACCCGCGCTTCTTTTGCATCAAAGTCAATGGCTCCTCGTGCTTCTCGCTTTTCGTGGAGATGTTTCGAGAGCGCAAACATGTCTTCTAGCATCGGTACAATATGCGCGTATTTTTCGCGCAGCTCGGCATCTTCGTCCACTAAAATCGCATTCACGTCCGTGTACGTCATCCGCTCCGTCGTTTTGATGATACTTTCAAAAATCTCATGGCTGACCACGTGCCCAGTTTCATCGATTTCCATTTCACAGCTCATCGTAAACCGGTCCACTTTCGGGTTTAAAGAACAAATCCCGTTTGATAGGCGGTGGGGCAACATCGGAATCACACGGTCTACTAAGTAAACACTCGTGGCCCTAAGAGCCGCTTCCTTATCAAGTTCAGAACCTTCCTTCACATAATGTGTGACGTCTGCAATATGCACGCCAAGTTTAAAGTTCCCATTTTCAAGTTTTGAAACAGTAACCGCGTCATCTAAATCCTTCGCATCGGCTCCGTCAATTGTGATGATGACTTCATCGCGTAAGTCGCGCCGCGAACCAATTTCATCAGGATTCACAACATCGTCTGCCGCATTCGCTTCTTTCATGACCGCGTCTGAAAAAGTCATTTCAATTCCATGTTTATGAATAATCGATAAAATATCAACGCCTGGATCGTTTTTATGCCCAATAATCATTTTCACAACACCACGCGCCCGGTTATGCGAATGTGCGTACTGCGTGAGCTCGACAATGACTTTATGTCCGTCAACCGGTTTTAAGCCATCCGCCAAGTCAACATGCACTTCACCAAATACACGTTTATCGTCCGGAATAACAATTCCGTCGCCAACTAAATCCTCCATGTATGTACCAACTAATTGCGTTGTTTTTCGCTCCACAATTTTACTGATGGTACCTTCGGCCAAGTTGTCGCCTTTTCGTTTCGTAATGTTCGCGAGCACTAAGTCGCCATTCATTGCGTCATTGACTTCTGTCGGGGGGATAAAAATATCGTCCAAGTCTTTCTCTTCTGGTAAAACGAAACCAAATCCGCGTTCGTGCGCCCGGAAAGTCCCCTTAATATAATCCATCTTTTCAGGTAGCGCATACCGATTTTTTTTCGTCCGAATAATGTCCCCTTTATCTTCCAAGCGAACGAGCGCTTTCACCATTTCTTTAAATGCATCTGCGTCAGCTAAGCCTGTTGCCGCTTCTAAATCATCTAATGAAAAAGTTTGATCCTTTTGTGCGCGCAAAACGTCTAATATGTGCGCCTCCATTTGATGTTCTTCCATCATTCATCCCTCCTTACTATTTATTCTTGCCAATCTAAACGGTCTAAAAAGTTTAAAATATCGTTTTGTAACTCTTTTCGTTCCTTATCTATCGTAATGACGTGACCAGAATTTTCATACCACTTAAGCGATTTATCCGCAGATTCGACTGTATCATAAATCCACTGGGCACCGTCCACGTCCACCATATCATCAAGTTTGCCTTGGACAACGAAAATCGGTGCATAAATCATATCGATTTCACTCGCCACCGCATTAATTTCGTCTTTCAATTTGGCAATTTGACTCATCGATGCCCCTTCGTAATGCACCATTTCCGCATCAATTTCTTCTGGAGTCTTGCCCTCAAGCCGCTTATAATTCCGTACATAATCCATATACCCCGAAATAATCGGCGATGAACTATCCATTTTCGTCGGCGCACTCATCGAAACAATCCCTTTCACAGGTTTTGAAAATCCGAGTTTTAAAGAAAATAATGCGCCTAGTGACAGCCCAGCAACCGCAATTTCCTTGTAGCCTAGTTCCTCTAAATGCGCATAAGCATCTAATACATCTTGCCACCAATCACTTGGTTCCGTCTGAAGCAACAAATCCGGCGACACGCCGTGCCCTTTATATTGCGGCGCATAACACGTATAATGATGGTCTTGCAAAAACCGCCCCAACATTCGCACATCCGCCGAACTTCCCGTAAACCCATGAAGTAACAAAACCGCTCTTTTCCCTGTTTCAAATAAAAAAGGTTTTGGTGGTGTAAATTTCATTTTAAAACGCTCCTCACGCAACTTTTGATTCTACTCTAGTGTACGTGAAATTACGGTTTCAAGCAATTAAAAAATTTTGTGAGGAGACTTGAAATGTATGGGATATGTATTCACAATATGAAGGGGGAAGTCGCTAAAAAAGGAAGCGCGCTATACTAGACAGTTGCTGATATGTTGTATGAACCCAAACAAAAACCACCCACGGTTGTAGGTGGTTTCAGACTGATGACAAACGGCAATCTTCGGAGTTTTTGCCTCCGTTCCACTCCGCTTCGCCTAACTTCTCACATGGTCGGGCAAACTACGCCCTTCCTGTTTTCAGTCATCACGTACTCGAGTACGCTCCGGTGCGGTACTCGGCAATGCGTAAGAATCTCACCATTTGTCATCAGTCTGATTGTGCGTGGTACGTTTTGTTTGGCTTAAGTTTAGAGTTTTTCTACAAGCTGAAACCACCTACGGTTGTAGGTGGTTTATCATCATCGGCTTAATTAATGAAAAAGCCTAATGCAATGAGTATTGCAAAGAAAATGATGGATAATACGATTGTTGCGCGGTGCAAATATAATTCAAGGCCACGTGCTTTTTGTTTGCCGAATAATTGCTCTGCTCCACCAGAAATGGCGCCTGAAAGGCCATTGCTTTTACCTGGTTGAAGAATAATTACGATAACGAGCAGTATAGACACAACAACTAGCGTAGCTGTTAAAAATGTACTCATTCTTTTTCCTCCTAAAAACCGTCCATTTTGACTAAAGATAATCTTACCATAATACGGCGCGCCGTACAATAGATGTAGCTAAATTTGTTTGTTACAATTCTGTGAATGCCTCGCTTGATTTCGCTTCTAAAGCATCTAAAATTAGCCGTAAATTTTGAACAGGAACTTGTCCAGGCGCAGAAGCTTTTCCGATGCTTCCATACGTAATCGCTGAACCGAAAAAGCCGCCAGATAGGCGCGAAATGACGCCGAGCGTTCCCATTGAAATAGCAACAAACGGTTTTGTAGCTTCATTTTTCAGCGTATTCATCGCATCTAGTAGAACAAGTGCATCGGCTCCGTTTTCAGGCATGACGGCAATTTTTGTAATGTCAGCTTGTAAGGCTTCCATGCGCGCAAAACGAGCTAGGATTTCTGATCTTGGGGGCGTTTTTTCAAAGTCATGGCTACTCATTAGCACTTTCACATTTGACGCATGTGCATGACTTACTAATTCTGCCACAGCGGTTTCATCATGAAATAGTTCCACATCGAGCAAGTCCACTTCGCCAGTACGCACCATCACACGGTTTAACTCAAAATAGAAATCGTCTTTCATTTCCAGTTCGCCGCCCTCTCCTTTTGTTCTAAAAGTAAAAAGAAGCGGTTTTGTTTTGATAAGAGGTCGAATTTCGCGGAGAGCCCATTTGACCGTTTCAAGGTCATGCACCTTACCAAAATAGTCTGCGCGCCATTCAATAATATCCACGTCAAACTCATTAATAAGCGCCACTTCGCGTTTTAAATCTGCAATCGTCTTCCCCATTAGAGAAACGCAAATTTTGGGCGTCCCTTCGCCAATTACAACATCATTTATTGTTACAAGGTTCATCGTGCATCCCCCTTAAAAGAAAATACTATGCGCATTCGCTTCCGAGCTAAAAAAGTATTTTCCATCTTCGCTTTGCTCAAGAAAAGGCAAAAGCTCAATATAATGATTAAATTCCTCAAAAGACGGCATCGCATCTTTCAAAGTACACCCCTGAAGAGCTTCATACAACTCCTCTGATGTAAAAAATTCAGGTAAAAAATCGCTGACCTTCGTGGAAAGAAGCATTTCCTGATTGATTTTATGAGTGGCATCACGCAAAATATCCAAATGATCAAACGCAAGCGGTAATTTGAATGCTTCGTCTACCGAAACGAGCGCCACGTTTGCCGCATCATCTAGAGCAGTTCGTTTTAAAAGGGCTTCTTTCGGAACAAAAGCATAATGTGCACGCGTAATAATCCAACCGCGCGGGTCGCGTCCAGGTTTATCATAAACACCGAACGCCGTAAGTGGAATATCGGTTAAACCCGTTTCTTCTTCCAATTCGCGAATGCCCGCTTGATGCGCATCTTCATTCGGATCAACAAATCCACCCGGGAACGCCCATTTTCCGCCTTCAATATTAGGCTTTCCTTCCGCATTCAAACGGCTTCTTTCAATTAAAAGCACATGCAATTTGCTCTCCTGTACCGTAAAAAGTAAAATATCGCTCGTATAGCCGTCTGGCGTCCGAAATTTTTTTGCATCATAGGATTCCAGCGCCTCTTCTTGCTTCACAAAATTATCTGTCATTCCAATTGGCCTCATTTCTACATGAATTGTCCTATTCCTATAAAATCCATTTTAGCATGCCGTACACAAAAAAAATACCCATCTTTGCGAAGAAAAAAACGTCTTTTTCGCAAAAATGGGAACTCTTATAAGACTTGCTTATTTTTATACGTACCGTCCGGCGCAATCCGGTGGGACATTTGATATTCACCTGTCGTAGGATTCTTAGTCAAACCTGGTACGCTTAAACCTTTATGCGTCCGTCGTTTATTTTTCTTCGCTTTCGACGTTCTTCTAGCAGGTACAGCCACATTCATCACCTCCTAAATTACAATTCATGCACATAAGACGCTATTTCTCGCCTTGCTTTCGCCTTTGGAACCTCAACAAATTTAGTTAAATGTAGCGTTCCAATGATTTTTTCGTCTGGTTTTATCCCTAACACCTCTTGAAACGTTGGGTTGAAAATGTACTTATTCGTTCGCCAAATCATGCCAATATTTTCTTCCCAACCGAGTAGTTGTAGATTTTGAATAAATGCACTTGTCGCCGCAATGGCTTCAAAGTCTTTCTTCGCAACACTCGTAATTTTTGACGTAATAATGAGTGTTATGGGTGCTTTTCCAATCTTTTTAATCGTACTTTCGCGAATTTTATGGGCCTCTTCTGGTTTTTCACAAGTCGCCCGTACGACAGCCTCTACATATTTTTCCTTCTGCGCTGGACTTTCCACCACATAAACTTCCCACGGTTCAAGCTTGCTATGGAACGGTGCAAAGGAAGCCGTTTCAATCAGACTGTGCACAAATTGTTTTGAAATTGGTTCCTCAATTGCTTGTTTAATGGAACGGCGCGCACGAATGGTTTCCGCTACTTTCCCCATACCGAGCCCTCCTATTCTACTTGAGCAGCTGGTTCTTGGATGTGGACAACTTCATATTGGACAACCTCATTACCTAAAATGCCTTTACGGTCACGTTTTTGTTCGCGCGAATCTTTTGTTCGACCATGCGTTTTTTTGAATGCATCACTTTTAACCCACGCTTTTTGCGCCGCTTCACTCACCCATTTACTTGTCACCACAACCTCTTCAAAATCGCTCTCTGGTAGATGCGTCTTCCACAATTCAAAACCTAAAAAGCCTTCTACTTCTGCAATCTCTTTTGTTGGGTGTCCAGAACCATCAGCTCCAGTAAATTGCTTAATCACTTGATCCCCGTAGCCTTTTTCCACTTTAATTGTGTTAGTAACAATAATCATCCATTTTCCTCCTATAATTTGCCGATTCATTACTTCGATTATAGTGATAATGATTCTCATTGTCAATTATAGATTTTCAGAAACCCATTCTAAAAGCACCCGCGCATGGTTCTCCTCTTCACTTTTCGCCGCAAATAAAAAAGTCACATTTCCTTTTTCAAGTTCTTTTCTCACTTTGTCTAAAAAAACCATCCGGAATTGATTCCCTGAAAGCTCCGCCAAATAGCCTTCCTTAAACGCTTGAAAATCCATCTTCTGATGATGAAAGTCTGTCCGGATTTCATTTGACGGCGCCATATTTCTCGCCCACTCATCTAGTTTCGCCTTTTCCTTTGAAACCCCTCTCGGCCATAGTCGGTCAACTAAAATGCGGTAACCATCTTCTGTTTCTGCTGGTTCATAAAGCCGTTTTAATTTCAGCATAAAACCTGCTCCTTTTAAACAAAAAAAGCTAGATGATTACCTCACCTAGCTTGTTGTATATTTTCTCGTTGACACTCTCGCACGATGTCAAAGATGCTTGAAACATCTTCTTGAATTTCTTTATATTCACCCGTTTTGTAGTAATCAACGTAACCCTCTAGACCGCGTCCAATCACCGTAAACTGCGTTGGGTGTTTCGCTTTCTCTGTACAGTGAATCGCGTGACTCGATAATTTAGCTGCTTCTTGCTCGCTAAAATGAAAATTATGAACTAATGCCGCGACTAAGCTCGCCTGAATTTCACTTCCATCGGCATCCATCTCAGAGCCAAGCATCGTAAGCATCCCAAATAAATAAGATGTCACCACTTTAGCTTCAAACGCATCATTTTTATCAAATTTAATAACCTCAGCAACCTTACTTGCACAATTCCTCGCTGCTTCAAAAAAAGTTACTTCCACTTTTGGCACTCCCTTATTAACTTGCTTTTGAAATATATCCATTATAACACTTTATCAGCAGCTTTCAAGAGTTAATTTTTCTGGTCAAAAACTAATTCACGACGTGGACAGGTTATGTTTTCGATTTCAGTTTGAACTCTCGCTCGATACTCTTCTTCTGCCTCGTTAACATGTCCAATAAAATAGACTTCCTTTAGCCAGTATAAGTGTCTAAAAACAAAGCTATTAAAGTTTCTCTCCTTCATTAAAATAGAAAGTTATCGCGCAAAAAATACTGCCTAAACTGTTCACAAAGCCAGAAGCAGCATCTCCAAAACAAAACCACCCTTCAAAATTCAACTTTTAAAGGGTGGTAATCTTAATTATTGGTTTTCAAGCGCCTTTTTCTCGCGCATACGTTCGCGAATGCCGACGCGTTTAATTTGTTTGCTGCGAAGTTGACCGCATGCAGCATCAATATCGGTGCCGTGTTCACGGCGGATAACGCAATTAATGCCGTTCTTTTTCAGGACGTCATAGAAAGCGAGGACGTCTTCTTTTTTGCTTCGTTCGTATTGATTGTGCTCATCGACTGGGTTGTACGGGATTAAATTGACATAGGCGAGCTTTTTATGGTTTTTGAGTAAATTGGCGAGTTCTTGCGCTTCTTGTCTGGAGTCATTGACATCACGCAACATAATATACTCGTAGGTTACCCTGCGATTGGTTTTCTCGATATAATATTCGATTGCTTCCATGAGCGTTTCAATCGAGAACGTCCGATTAATTCGCATGATTTTCGTCCGAATATCGTTGTTCGGTGCATGTAAGGAAACGGCCAGGTTGACTTGGAAGTCCTCGTTTGCGAAATCTTTAATGCGCGGTGCGAGTCCACTGGTTGAAACGGTGATGTGGCGCGCGCCAATTGCAAGCCCTTTGTCGTGATTCACAACGCGCAAAAAGCTCATGACATTGTCGTAGTTATCGAACGGTTCGCCGATTCCCATCACGACGACATGACTTACGCGGGCGTCATTATCACGCTCGTCTAAGTAGCGCTGCACATTCATAATTTGCGATACGATTTCCCCTGCGTCTAGGTCGCGTTGCTTCTTTAAAAGTCCGCTTGCACAAAACGTACAGCCGATATTACAGCCGACTTGTGTCGTAACACAGACCGATAAGCCGTATTCATGACTCATAAGCACCGTTTCAATTAAGTTGCCATCTTCTAATTTAAATAAATATTTGATTGTGCCATCATTTGATTTTTGCACAATTTGTTCTTCTAGATTATTTAAGACAAAGTTTTCTTTCAAAATTTCAATGCTTTCTTTCGGGACATTCGTCATTTCATCAAATGAGCCTACACGCTTACGATAAAGCCATTCCCACACTTGTGTCGCTCTGAATTTCTTTTGTCCTTTGTCTAAAAACCATTCCGTTAAATCATCAAACGTTAATCCGTAAATGGATTTCTTCGTCATTATTCAGCCTCTTCTCATTCATTTTCTTCTATACCATTTTAAAGGTTTTTAAGCGTACAAGCAACACCTATTCTGTTTAAAAAAATCTTTAGAAAAAATTAAATTAAAATTCTTTTACATCAATATCATAGTAGCATATACTTATTTTATTAGTAAAAATGAAATGGGGGCCTTTTTAATGACTTCACCATTTAATCAAATTGAGCAAATTATTTCCGAAGTTGAAAAAGTTATCGTGGGGAAACGCCACGTTATTGAATTAAGTTTAACGGCACTTTTTGCTGGTGGGCATGTTTTAATTGAAGATGTTCCAGGCGTTGGAAAAACAATGCTCGTGCGCACGCTTGCTAAATCAGTAGATGTGAATTTCAAACGCATCCAGTTTACGCCTGATTTGTTGCCTTCTGACGTGACAGGTATTTCCGTATTTAATCCCGAAACACGCGAATTTGAATTTCGTCCGGGACCGATTACGGGGAACATCATTTTAGCTGATGAAATTAATCGCACCGCGCCTAGAACGCAAGCCGCCCTATTAGAAGGCATGGCTGAAAAAAGCGTTACGGTTGATGGGGTTACAAGACCACTTGCTGACCCGTTTTTTGTTATGGCCACACAAAATCCGATTGAATATGAAGGAACGTATACGCTACCTGAAGCACAGCTCGACCGTTTTCTTTTGAAAATTGAAATGGGCTACCCAAGCGCTGAGGAAGAACTTGCGCTTCTTTCTGAGAAACAAAGCGAGGACACTCTGCTGGAAGCGGAAGCAGTGATTCATTTAACCGATCTTTTAAGTTTAAAAAAAGCAAGTCAAGCGACACAAATTAGTACGGAATTGAAGCAATATATTGTGGATTTGGTCCATGCGACTCGTGCTCATTTTGCGGTTTCGCTTGGCGTTAGTCCGCGTGGAACGATTGCGATGATGATGGCAGCTAAAAGTTATGCCTTTCTTAAAGGACGCGAATTTGTCATGCCTGATGATATTAAATATTTGGCGCCATTTGTTTTTGAACATCGGTTGTTACTCACGCCTGAAGCGACTTATCAAGCTGTCAAGCAAGCTGATGTCATTCAAGATGTGCTAAATTCCGTTCCAATTCCAGTTGAAAAGAGGTCTTCTCATGCTTAGAACTAGGCTGCTGCTTTTTTCTAGGTGGTTGATGCTTCTCCTCCTCTATGCGGCGCTTATTACATACACTTTATTTCAAGGTGATACAGCGAGCTGGTTTTTAACATATTTCTTTTCAATTGTCATGCTCTTTTTAATTTTTTCGGCGGTGTATCGTCTTAAAAATTGGCACGTTCATCGTGTTTTTCCAAAAAAGGAATATTTTGACGGGGATTTTGTGCAAATGAAGCTTCATTTTAGTCGTAAAAGTCGATTTCCGGTTGGCTATTTGCTTATTGAACAGAAAATACCAGCTTCTTTTGGTGCCCATCATGCGCGCCAACAAACCCTCTATCCTTTTTTCAAAAAAAATGTTGAAGTCGCCATTAAACCATTTCGTGCAACACGAGGACGTCACACTTTTTCGACCATCACGGCTGAAACAAGTGACGCATTTGGTTTAATTGAACGGAGCTCGCAAATTGGTGAGGAAGAGCATGTGACGATTTATCCAACTTACTTTCCGAATATTTTGCAAAAACTTGGTGCGGCGAATCCTGACCGAGATGCAAACGCGCCGTACTGGACTTTGCATAAGAACGACTCTCTTCACAGTTTGCGCGAATTCATTCCCGGTGACAGAATGACATGGATTGACTGGAAAAGTACGGCCAAAACAAACACGATGATGACACGTGAATTTGAAAATAGTAGCGCGCATAAAATGCAAATTATTTTTTTCGGTAGCGTCCATGAAAATTTTGAACACGCCTTACGTGCGGCTTATTCTTTTTCGCGTAAAATGCTCGAAGACGGCGCTGAAGTGCGCATCACCATCTTAGGCGAAAATGGCCGTTCGTTTGACTTTAGCCGTGATAAAAATCGCATCGCTGAGATGTCGCATGTGTTTGCTGAATTGGAGCCGCTTGATGAAGCGGTTTTAATGCAAGAATTGCAGGCGCTACTAAAATGGCAGAAGGACGCGTTTATTTTTGCGCCGGTCATTTCAAATGCGCTACTTCAGGTGGCAAGTAAGTCCAATTGGCGAATGACGCTAATCTCCATTTTAGACAAACAAGAGCTCTCCCAAAACGCTATTTACTTGCGGAAAGATTCGCTTGAGTCGGGGGGTGGCGTGTGATGTGTGCAAAGTTGCTGACGATTATCCTCTACATTTTGTCCATCTTGCTCATTTCAGAATGGGTTTATCCGTTCATTTTCCTTACAAATTTAACCAACCCGCTCTACATGATTATTTACGTCGCGCTTTCACTTGGCATGTTTTTCCTCGGCTGGCGCTTTTATGCGACCTTGCCGCTCCATCTTTTGCTCATTTACTTCTTGATGGGGATTTACTTCAATGACGGACATCCATTTGAACTCGGCTTTTTAGGCACGTTCGTGCAAATTATTCAGTCTGGCTTCCGCGACCTATTTGCTTTCAACGCCTACGATATTAGCATGGCGTTCATCACACTCATTTTCTTTGTCGCCATTTGGCTTCTTAACTACATTACAAGCTTTACACTTTTGAAAAAACAGCGGATTATGAGCGTGCTTGCGTTAACCGTGGCCTACATCGCCGTCGTCAACACATTTACTGAATACGCCGGTCAAATGGCTTTAGTGCGAACCGTCATTATTGGCTTCTTGCTGCTTCATTTTGCGCTGTCCAAACGACTGGAGACGCCGAATCGATTAAGCGGATTGACAGACAAAAAGCGTCCGATATTTTATCACGTGGCCCTTATTGCACTTTTAGGGGTATTTTTAGGTAGCGCCTTGCTGTTCCCACAGCAAAAACCGGTTTTTAATGATCCGGTTCCCTATATTCGCGAATCACTTGGTATGAATACAACACGGACGGTCGGCTATAGTGAGGACGACTCCGAACTTGGCGGCGCTTTAAAGCCTGATCATTCGCAAGTTTTCCAAGTATGGGCTGAAAAAGAACATTATTACCGCGTGGAGACGAAACGCGCCTACACTGGACGTGGTTGGGCAACTTCTAATCGTACTGACGTAGAAAATTTCAAAGACGCCGAAGCTTTCCCGTTAGCGTTAGCGGACAAGTATCAATCAAAGGAAAGTACGCTCGACGTCCAATTTGATAACGCGAACGATTATCTCGTCTACACATATGGAACACATTCCTTTTTTAACAGTAAAGAAGTGACTTTTGCCCTTTCCGATAGTACCGAAAAAGTGACTCCTGCGGCGAAAATCAGGAGCTATTCGATGAGCGTGGCTGAGCCCGTTTACGATCTAAAATTGATGAAAGCGGCGAAATTCAACGAGCTTTCCGACCAATTTTTGGCGGCTTATACGCAACTTCCAACTGAATTGCCAAAACGTGTGGGCAATCTAGCGGAAAAAGTAACAAAAAATGCGGACACAACGTATGACCAAGTGAAAGCAATTGAAAACTATTTAAGTTTCACAGGTGGATTCAGATACAGTACGGAAGATGCCAAAACAACACCGCAAGATGCGGATTATGTCGATCAGTTTTTGTTTGAAACGAAAGTCGGTTACTGTGATAATTTTTCTACCTCAATGGTCGTTATGCTACGTACAATCGGCATTCCAGCACGTTTTTCAAAAGGGTTTACTTCTGGTGATGAAATTCGTAGCGAAAACAATAAAACGCTCTATTCCGTCAAAAATAATAACGCCCATTCTTGGCCAGAAGTCTATTTCCCGGGAACAGGCTGGGTACCATTTGAACCGACAGCAACTTTCCAAAACCCAGAAGAATTCATTGATTCAACTGAAGAGCGTCAAGTGACAAGCGACGCACCAAGTAGTTCTGAGGACACGCAAAAAGGCGCTCAAGAAGAAACCACTGAACAACGTAAAAACGCCGAGCAAGGAACGGATACGGGACAAACTCAAACAAAAAAAGATACGACTTCTACTGAAAAAACAGCCATCAACCCGCGACTGATTTTCTGGAGCATTTTTGGCACAACCGTTTTGATCGCCTTGATGATTTTCATCTTCCGCAAACAAATTCAGCTTTTCTGGTTTAAGCGTGCTATTCAAAAAGAAAAATGGACTTTCGAAACGAGCTACCTCAAACTGCTACACCTGCTTAAAAATTACGGATACATTCGCGAACCGAGCGAAACATTATCTGCCTTTGCAGCACGCACAAAACTTGACGGCTTCCAAGAACTAACAACAACCTATGAAAATTGGCTTTACGGCAACCAAAATACGCCAGTAGCGAAAAAAGACTTTGAACGTGTGATTCATGTAATTCAATCTAAAAAACGAGGTCATTCCTAAAGGAGTGACCTCGTTTATGTAAGTTAAACCTCTTTCTTATTTTGCAACAAATCGCGAATTTCTTTTAAATATTCTTCCGATTTGGTAATTTCTACTGGTGCTTCTGCCTCTTCTTCGCCGCGACGCTTCGAGAGACCAATCAGGACTTTGATAAAAATAAATAGTGAGAGCGCAATGATGACAAAATCAACAACAGATTGAATGAACAACCCGTATTTTAAGTCCGCAGAGCCTACAACAACGTGCAAGTCTTCAAAGCTGACACCGCCTAAAATCATCCCAACAAGTGGCATAATAATGTTGTCGACAAGCGAAGCCACAATTTTTCCGAATGCAGCCCCGATTACAACACCGACTGCCAAATCGAGCACATTTCCTTTCAGTGCAAAATCTTTAAATTCCTGTGCGAATTTCTTCATGTTGACATCCCCCCTTCTTAAAAAGCATACTATCAATTTTTAGGTTTGTCATATATTTGGATTAAAACTAGATTTTTGCGTACGCGCGAACGATGCTTGCCTCAGCCTCAATTTTGAGCGGGACCGCATGCAATTCGACTTCGGGAGCTGAAAGTAAGGCGCGTAAATTTGTTAGGTTCTCCAAAATAAAAATGCCTGCCGCAAGTAGCGTTTGATGCACGATAAACGGGGCGAAATCAGGCGAGGGGGTGTCGATTCCGACCATCTTGATTTGCTTTTCCACAAGCATCTTCGCCAAATTTTCCGTTAAAATCGGATGCTGCGTATAATATTTTTCTTCGCCGTAATAAGCATCAAATCCCGTGTAAAACAAAACGATGTCGCCCAGTTTAACGCACTCAAATTGAGTCTGCCAGTCAATTTCTGACAGCCCGCGCACATCAAATAAGACGGCCTTCCCAGTAAATGCTTCGACCGGAAAAGCCGCTGCAAAACGAGCATCCGGCACAAGGTGCATCGGCATATCAACATGCGTTCCAACATGCAAATTCGTTTCCACTTCATGAATCACATAACCATCTTTTTCAAAAAAACGAGTTTGCACAATGTTTGTCGCACTGTCCCCCGGATAAACAGGCGAGCGCCCCCCAATTGTATGCGATAAATCAACGTAAGCCATAATTTCCTCCTTAAAAATAAGCCCAGCAAGCGCTAGGCCATTTCCACAATGATTTTCCCGATATTTTTCCCTTCAAATAATGAAAGAAATGCCGGAACAATTTGGTCAAAGCCTTTTAAAACTGTTTCCTTATGCGTGAGTTTCCCTTCCTCAAGCCACTTAACAAGCTGTTTCGTCGCCTCTTTATAATCCGCCTGATAATTTGTCACGGAAAAAGCTTGCATACGCGCATTCGCTTGAATCAAATAGCGCTGAATGCGAGGCCCCACATCTTCTTCTGCCGGCAAGTTGTAATTCGAAATCGTACCACACACCGGAATACGCGCAAAATTGTTGAGGAGCGGCCAGACAGTGTCACTAATTTCGCCGCCAACATTCTCAAAATAAACATCAATTCCGTTCGGACACGCCCGCTTCAAGTTTTCGGCAAAATTCGGATCACGATAATTCACCGCCGCATTAAACCCAATCTCTTTGACTAAATAGCGCGCTTTATCGTCCGTACCGGTAATACCAATTACGTGAGCGCCCTTAATTTGAGCAATTTGACCGACCGTAGACCCAACTGCCCCCGCCGCCGCACTCACAACAACCGTTTCATCTTTCTCTGGCTGTCCAATATCGAGTAAGCCAAAATAAGCCGTTAGCCCAGTCATTCCTATTACGCCTAGATACGCTTTCGCCGAAATAACGCTCGTATCAATTTTGCGCACTTTCCCCTCAGAAAGAATGACTTCCTCTTGCCACGGAACTTGCCCCACCACAAAATCGCCTTCCGCAAAATCGCGACTAGCGGAGCGAACCACACGCAAAACGCCGCTGCTTTTCATAGGCTGCCCAATTTTAAATGGTGGCATATTCGACGAGTCCGCATTCATTCTGCCGCGCAAATAGGGGTCAACAGAAAGGTAAACAAGTTGCAAGTGTAACTCCCCGTCATGCAGGCCATTTAAACGAACTTCTTTTGTCTCAAATAAATCTGCGCTCAGTTTGCCTGTAGGTCTAGCTTTTAATACGATTTGTTTCATTTTGGTCACCTTCCCTCGTTATTTGCATCACTACCACGTGAACAAGATTTCTAAACAAAATCCTTCGCAAAGCGGATAAAAAGGTGCCCATTATAAAATAGGCAAATGGTAAACTTCAGAGATTTTGAAGTTCACCATTTGCCATCTAACCGTTATTTTTTGACTACTTTTTTAAATTCAAATTTCGACATCCAGCCTTTTTTCTTGCGTATCGAAATATAGCCAATTATCGAAATGACGAGCGCACCTAAGAAGTCTACAAATAGGTCACCCATTGTATCCGCAACTGCAGCATGTCCTTCAAGCGGCGTCCCATTTTCAAGCATTGTTTTTTGCATGTTCATGCCTAATGAATCGGCTCCGAACTCATAGAATTCCCATAAAACACCAAGGAATACTGCAAAACTAAGCGCGAACAGTGCCACGAAAAACGGGCTCATGTTTAACGAAACATTTTCGTTATTGTTTAGCAAGTTGACGATAGAAAAACCAAGTCCCCCGAGCATCGCACCACTAAACGTGTGTAAAATCGTGTCCCAATTTGGAATTAAGTAATAAAAACTTTGTACCTCACCTAAATAAATAGCGCAATAAAGGAAAATTATAAAGACAATATACATCGCATCAGGTATTTCGAACTTCATTCTTTTACTTAACATAGATGGTAAAAAGAGCACGACAACACCAAGAATACATTGTAAAATCATTAATGTGTAATCTCCGCGCGTTTTTTCTCCTTCGCCAAGATAAGCGTCGGCTGGTGTTAAAATTAAGTTAACCGTAGCGTAGACAATTGACACTAATAAAGTTACAAGTACGAAAATGGCTAATATCCTAGTCCAGTTCCATTTTTTCAAAATTTCCACTCCCTTTCATGTTGTCTTTACCCATTATACATGAACTTAAATACTTTTTTAAATTTTTTGCAGGACTTTGCAAAATAAACACGCCTAATAGGAAGAGAACGATTGGGAATAAAAAAGAGTGAAGCGACTTAATTAAGCCACTCCACTAATTTTTTTCGATATTCTTCATACAAAACGTCAGAATAGGCTTTATCAAACGTAAATTCTTCACCTTCAAGCGCTTTTTTGAACGCATCAAGACAGATTGTCCAGCCAGCCAAGTCGCGCGGCGTATGATCGGTTACTTGCACGATTTCTTCGGTGAAAATAAGCTGCGTTTCATTTTCGCTTAACGGGGCAAAACGAAAGTAGACCGCATCGTTATCCCAAGCAAAACCAAGCGCCACATTTTCCTCGAATTCTAAAATAGGCATTTCAATTTTTTCGGTTTCCGTCATTTTAAAAAGCAAATAGCCGTCCGCTGAAAGCTGCCCCATTTCGAGTTCAGCAAACCATTTTCCGAGACCTTCCGTCGTAGATACTAGCTCAAAGCAAGAAGTCATCGGCGCATCAATTGTTTGCACCGCACAAAAAATCAATTTATCCCCTTGTTTGACAATTTCAGGTTTCATGATAACCTCCTATTTGATGAAATCTTGAATCGCGGCTGCGTTTTTCGCAATATCAATTCGCAGCACCGCCCCAGCGCCCGAAATGCGCTGATTTTCCCAAGTGCCCTTCACAGGAACTGTGAGTGTCTCCAAGTCAGACGTTCTGCCAAGTGCGAAGTCCAGCCCCGTTTTAAGCACAAGAGAAGTCGGTAAATCCGTTGTAGTGTAGCCTTGCACAGTGCCGAGCACGCTCGGTAATTTAAACACGCTCGTTGCCGTAATCGCCTGATCTTTCACAGCCGCAAGCACTTGTTGTTGGCGTCTTACCCGTCCAAAATCGCCCTCTTCATCTTTTCTAAAGCGAGCATATTGAAGGAGTGTATGACCGTCCATTTTTTGCTTGCCGGCTTTTATGTTAGCGTCAATATTTTGTGACATATCTTTTTCCGCGTCAATTTCAATCCCATCTGGCGCAAGCGTATCAATGACTTTCGGGAAGCTTTCAAAACTTGTCACAACGTAGTAATTGCAATCAATTCCGAAGTTTTCCTTAACCGTTTGACGCACAAGTTCTGGCCCACCGTAGGAATAAGCCGCGTTGATTTTATTTTTGCCATGTCCTGGAATATCTACATATGTATCGCGCATAAGCGAAACAATTTTAGGCTCTTTCTTCTTTTTGTCATAATGCGCAATCATTAGTGAATCTGAACGACCTTGATCCTCACCTCGCGAGTCACTACCGATAAATAGAATGTTTACACTATCACCAGAAGGCTTCTCACCATTAAATGTAAATTCCTTTAACGCATTGTCTGCTTCCGCTTCTTTTAAGCTGGATTTATATTGAAAAAAGCCTACAACTCCAAAAACTAATAGTACTAAAACGAGCAAAAGCAGAATTGTGCCAAAAACGCGACCTTTCCTAACTTTCTTATGCTCAGCATGTCTTGCCATATTTTTCACCTCTATTTTTAACTCCAAGTATCCTTTGATACCCTTATCTTACAATAAATTATCAAAAAAAGAGACTGAAAACATATAAGAATTGTTAAAGATTAGGAAAATACTACTTTTTTCATGCACAATTCTGCTATATTAAAATTATTAAAATGTGGACGAATCACTACTATCACTCGAATTTCCTGAGTCTGAACTTCCTCCGTCTTGCGTCGCACCAGAATTCGCATCAGGCGGTGTCATGCCTTCTTGGCTCGTTCCATTTTGTTGACCAAAGTTGCCTGGACCACCATTTTGTTGTTGCATTGTTCCGTTCATATCATTTCCTGTATTTGTTGTTACGAGCATATAACTTAAAATTGCAATTACAATAATGGAACATACACTAATAATAATCGTCGCTATCTTCCATTTGTTTTGCGGCGTTTTTGTAGAGTACGTAATCTGATTTTGTTCTTCCATAAAGTCATCATCCTTTCTTATCCTTCCAATTTATCAATAAAATAAGAAAAAAGTATGACATGAGCAAGAATAAAATGTAAAATAATTTTCATAGAGGTGATAAAAAAATGAATACTAGTAGAAAGAAATGGTGGATAATTGGCATTTCGGCTCTTGCCGTGTTACTTATTGCCGGAGGAATCACATTTTTTATCGTGTTAAATAAATCAGCGGATAAAAAAGCGAAAGACGCGGCAGTGGCATTCACCAATCAAATTGCGCGGGAAAACTATGCGAAGCTTGATACATATGTAACTTCCAAATCATTAAAAGCCGTAGACTTCACAAAAAAAGATTTGGAAACAAAGTACACCACGGTTTTTGGTGGTCTTGGGGTCAAAGATGTTCAAGTGGACAACTTGCAAGTTACACCAGGCGAGAACAGTCGTACTTATGACTTGACCTATGATTTAAACATGCAAACAAGCCTCGGAAAACTCAAAACCCAAAGTTATAAATCGACTATTTCTAAGGAAGATGAGGAATGGAAAGTGGACTGGGTGCCCGCTCTTGTTTTTCCTGGAATGGTGAAAGATGACAAAGTTAGACTTGTGACAGATGAAGCGAAACGCGGCGATATTCTCGACCGAAATCAGAAAAAACTGGCGACGATCGGCAACTTCAATGAAGCAGGTGTGGTCCCTGAAAAGCTTGGGGAAGGCGATGAAAAAACGCAAAATATCATGGCCATTAGCCAAAAACTTGACGTTCCAGCAGAAGAGATTAACCACGCTTTGGAACAAAAATGGGTTAAAGCTGATAGTTTCGTTCCCATCAAGACCATTTTGAGTGGCAACTTACCCGAATCAACCGGCCTTGCCTACGCCCAAAAAGAGCTCCGAACTTATCCGCTAAACCAAGCGACTGCCCATCTAATTGGTTACGTCGGTGAAGTAAGCGCCGAAGATATTGAGAAAAATCCGCAGTTAAATGTTGGCGATATCATTGGAAAAACGGGTCTTGAACGCTATTATGATAAAAAGCTCCGCGGTAAAAACGGTGGCGAAATTAAAATTATTAACGACCGCACCAAACAAGAATCTACACTGCAAAAAGTAGCACGTAACGACGGCGAACCCGTTCACCTAACAATCGACGCTGATATTCAGAAAAAAGCGTTTGATAGCCTTGGAAATGAAGCTGGCGCGGTCACGATGATTAACCCTCAAAGTGGCGATTTATTAGCGCTCGTTAGCACACCTTCATATGATGCAAACAAAATGGCAGCTGGCATTTCCGCTAGCGACTACAAAAAATATAGCGAAGACAAGCGCACGCCGTTTTTAGCGCGCTATGCGACGCGTTACGCTCCCGGTTCTACGTTTAAAACGATTACGGCGGGAATCGGCTTAGACTTAGGTGTCACAACACCAGATAAAACACGCCAAATTGATGGCCTTAAGTGGCAAAAAGACGCTTCATGGGGCAATTATTTTGTGACACGCGTTCATGAAAAGCCATCGGTCAACATGACAGACGCCCTCGTCTATTCGGACAACATTTATTTTGCGCAAGAAGGCCTTGAAATTGGCAAGGATCGCTTGACGACTGGTCTCAAAAAGTTTGATTTTGACCAAGAATTCGATTTACCGTTTTCAATGGAGCCCGCACAAATTTCAAATGATGGATTAAACTCCGACATTTTATTAGCCGACACCTCATACGGGCAAGGCGAATTGCTCATGAGTCCTGTTCAACAAGCGGTCGCCTACACGGCCATTGCGAATGGCGGTAAAATGGTCTATCCAAAATTAGCCAGCGATGCAAAACAAGCTGAATCTAAACAAGCCATCAAAGCAGAATCGGCAAATCTTGTAAAAGATGCGCTTATTAAAACAGTATCGGATCCAAATGGGACCGCCCACAAATTAAATTCCAGTCATAAAATTGCTGCTAAAACGGGCACAGCCGAATTAAAACAAAAACAAGGCGAAGATGGCCTTGAAAACGGCTTTTTATATGCCTTCGACGCAGAAAATCCCAACTATTTAATCCTGGGCATGATAGAAGATGTTAAAGGTCGTGGTGGCAGCAGTTTGGTCATCGATAAATTAAAACCTGTCATCGAATCTATGTATTAAAAAAGAGGCCAACTTAGTTGGCCTCTGGACTGAGGACAAACGGCAATCTTCGTCGTTAAAACCTGCGTTCCACTCCTCACGTATACAAATACGCTCCGGTGCGGTACTCGGCTTTGCCTAAAATCTTACCATTTGTCCTCAGTCCAGGTATGGTGTGATTGCGTTTTGTTTTACTTAAATTTAGAGTTTGTGAGGTCAACTTAGTTGGCCTCTTTCTTTAAATTTCGTTTATGTTCCAATTGTTTTAATACAAAAAAGGTGGTCACAACTCCAATTGTTGCCCCTACAAAATCAAGCATTACATCTTGCAAAAGCGGTGTTCGCCCGCCTGTTAAATATTGATGGTACTCATCAGTTGAGGCAAAAATGAGCGGAATAATGAGACCAGCTGGAAAAGCCCATTTGTTTTGCTTTGTCACGCCGCGCACGCCGAGAAATAAAGCCCCTCCCATAATAAAATAAGTAAAGAAGTGAGCCCCTTTTCGAAGGAAAAACTCAATGAATCCACTGTAGCCTTTTACAGCAATACTTACTTCTGATCCCGCATATGTAAATGAAATATGCGATAAAATATTTTCAAACGGTCGCCTTGCTAGAATCTGATCTAACAAAGGAATAAGCGTTTGTTGTTCGTAAGTTTCAGATGATGATTTAAATAAAATAGCCATAATAAAGAGCGCACATAAAAAACTAATCCCAATCCAAATTTTTTTATTTTTAAACATAATTTTCTCACTTTCTCATGATAGTTACCGTTTGAATATATCACTCAAAGATTAGAAGAAAATGAAAAAAAACGTTTTTTTCATTTATCACGATATTTCAAAATAAAAACCATCCAAAGGGACGGTTCTTAGGTAGCTTATGAAAATTTCTGTTTCACATTTCGGCGCCGATATACAAAGAAGTATATGGATAGCGGCCACCAGATGACTGCAAAAATGGGATAAATAGCCCAAATTACTTCTGGCGTAGTTAGCCAATTTACAACAATGAAGAACGCGCTAACTAACATCGTGCATAAAATGGAATAGGTAAAGATGTGGCGCGCGAAAAACATCGATAGCGGCCAAAATAATACGGCGAAAATAGGATAGACACACCAAATCACATCGGTTGTCACAAAATTGGTTACGATAAAAAATAATGTTAGCCAAATCGTTCCAATAACTGAAAAGGCACGCGGGAATCTTGCGAGTGCAACAGATAGCGGCCACCAGTAAATCGCGAAAGTGGTGAAGATGCTAAACGGGAACCGCGGCTCGAAATAAATGTTTAAGCCAATGTAACATAAGACGAGTAGCGTACTCATTAGGAAGGAGTAACCAAATTTGGCGCTATATTTTCCTCCAAAAATAATGATTGGCCACGCGAGAATCGCAGGAATCGCGAATAAAATCCAAGCATATTCGGGTGATTCAAAGTAGTTTGTTAGTGCTAAAACGGCAATGATGAGTACACTCGTGACGAGCGAATAGCTTCTCAAATGCTTGCTTCCGTCTGCTAAAAAGAAATATGCTGGTGAAAGTAGTAAAACGGCTGTATAAATTGACCAGTTTTCTCCCGGAAATACTAGAAAATTTAGTAAAATCAGAAAACCGATGATAAAGCAGCAACTTATAAATAAGAAGCCTCTTGTGCTTTTGTCCATTATTTTAATTCCTCCTTCTTACGGTGCCAGTAATAAAACATCGATAGCGGCCACCATAAAATGCCAAATGTCGGGTATACAAACCAAATTGTGTTTGGCGTATAGTAAACGTTAATAAAGATAAATAATGCGATGAATAAAATGCTTCCCCAAATGGCGAAATCTAAGTTCAGTCTTGCATAAGCTAGCTTTTTACTGCCGCCGATCTTAAGTTCTGCTTTGATTTCATCAATATCGCCAAAGTCCACTAATACTTTGTTGATGGCATCTTCTTGCGATTTTCCTTGCTCCATTAAATCATATACTTTTTCTTCCATGTCTAGTAAAATCTCTTCTTTTACTTGTAAAGCTCGGTCGCTGTTCGGTACGTCATCAAAAATCTTGTCTACAAACTCATAAATTCTTCTCAATTTGCACTCTCCTCCAAAAATACTGCCATAATTTCCTTGATTTCTTTCCATTCCACTATCATTTCGTCTAAATACATTTTTCCACGAGCTGTAATTGTGTAATACTTTCTTTTTCCGCCGTGACTTCGATCGCCATAATAACTTTTGATGAACCCCTTTTTCTCCAGCCTTTGAAAAACTGCGTATAAAGTGGCTTCTTTAATTTGAAATTTCTCACGCGTTCGGTCACTAATTTCTTTTGAGATTTCATAACCGTAAGAATCACCATCCATTAATATACGTAAAATAATCGAATCCACGTGGCCACGCAAAATGTCGCTTCGTATTTTGAACACCTCCAAAATTACTCTACCACGCATTACTCTATCACATAGAGTTAATTTGATAAACTTAGTTTAACATGAATTACTCTATGTGTCAAAGTAATTTTATAAAAAACGTTTAAAGCCTTGCTATAATGGGAAAATTGGCAAACAAGGGGGAATCATTTATGCCACATTACAAAGCGGAAAGTTCCGATATTAAACATCTTATTTCAAGCGAAAACCATAAAAATGATCATCATTTACATGCTTATTTAGAAGTGGAGGGGCACCTAGATTTGATGCTTCTTGAAAAAACAATCCGCTTATTGGGGAATAAATTGCCACATTTATTTTGTAAGTTTCAACAGACTAAAACTAGCGCCAAGTGGGTAGAAGCTGATTTTTCTGCCCAAAATTTCATTTCGCTTATCGAAACAGAAGACTCTAACCCTGTCATTCAACAGGCGCTAACTAAAAAATTAAATATTTTAACGGGCCCACAAATTCGGGTGACGGTCATTCGTACTTCACAAAAAGATAATCTTGTCGTCATTTTAAATCATATGCTCGCTGACGGCGCCGGCTTTAAACAGCTTTTATATTTACTCGCCGAATTTTACACAAAACTAGTTCAAAATCCAGATTTCACCATAAAAAAAGAAGCCCCGTCCAGAAGTTTGAATCAAGTTTTTCAAAACTTCTCGCTTGCTCAAAAATGGCATTTTTTAACAGATAAAATCACTCCAAGCCCTTCAAAAAATCCAAATTACCCGCTAAAAGGTGACGATTCGCACCCATATATTTTACGCGTTAAAGTTTCAAACGAATCATTTTCTTGGTTAAAAGCCTACGCCAAAAACCACGGGGTGACAATAAACGACTGTCTAGTCACCGCGTTTAGCATCGCCTTGCACAACAAGTTGCACACCGCAGAACTTGACATCGACTGCCCAATTGATTTGCGAAAGTTTACCAAAAAAACGCCTGACATCACAAATTTAACGGCCAATTTAACTTTTTCATTTCGCGGTAGCGATTTTGAAAGCTTGGAAACTACTTTACTCAAGAAAAAAGAAATTTTCAAAGCGAAAAAAAGCGATTTGCAACCACTCCATAAATTTTACCTACTCGAACTTATTTATAAGTTTCTCCCCTACCGTGTGTTTAAAAAACAAGTGCAAAAGCGGTACAATATTCCACAAACGAGTTTAACCAATATGGGAATTATAGATGATAAATTGCTTGATTTTGGGGGTATCACGGTTTCTGACGTTTTTATTTCGGGTTCGCTCAAATTTGCGCCTTATTTCCAAGTTGCGGTTACAACTTTTCGCGGTGAACTGTCACTTTCGACAAACTTGCACGGCACTGAAGAAGATTATCGTTTCCAATTGGCCATTTTAGAGGAGCTAAAGGCAGTTTTGCCACACAAATAAAAAAACACGAAAAGTGGGAGCTTTTTCGTGTTTTTATAGTTATTGGAAAGCAAAGTTTCCAAAAAAACTATCTATATAGTTTGTGAACAAGTTCACTATCATTAAGTATACCATATTTTTCTTTAAAAGTATTAATTTAAACTTTTTTATCCGAGTGCAACGTCTAAAACCATCATCACCGCAAAGCCAGCCATTGTTGCTGCAGTGGCTAAATCCGTTGAACCTTCCACTTGCGACTCTGGAATTAATTCTTCAATCACAACAAAAATCATTGCTCCAGCAGCGAAAGCTAACGCGTATGGCAAAATTGGCGTCACAAAAACGACTAACAATGCGCCGATAACAGCGAAAATTGGTTCCACTACAGCAGAAAGTTGTCCATACCAGAAACTTTTAGCGCGACTTAAACCTTCACCGCGCAGTGGAATAGACACAGCTGCTCCTTCTGGGAAATTTTGAATTCCTATTCCTAAAGCTAATACAACAGCCGTAACAAAAGTTTCTGTGTCACCGACTAAAACGGCTCCAAAAGCGACTCCCACTGCCGCTCCTTCTGGAATATTGTGTATCGTTATCGATAAAACGAGCAAAATGCTTTTACGCAGTTTTGTTTTCGGACCCTCTTTACTCGTTTCTGGAAAGCCTAGATGGAGATGCGGAATGATGCGGTCAACTAATCTTAAAAATACGCCACCTAAAACAAAACCGACAAGTGCTGGAACAAATGAAAACCGTCCCATATCCGCACTTTGTTCAATCGCAGGGCTTAAAAGTGACCAAAAACTTGCAGCAAGCATGACACCAGCAGCAAAACCGAGCATAACATTTGTCATTTTTTGATTAAGATCTTTAAAGAAAAAAACGAGTGCGGCTCCGAGCGCCGTACACCCCCATGTAAATAAACCTGCTAAAAGAGCTAATAAGACAGGATTTAAACTTGAAAAATAAGCTATCACACAAAAAACTCCCTAAATAAAATCGATGAGGTTTAGGATTTCCCAAACCTCATAATGACTTGTTTATTCTTTATCTTTCTGAAAACCACGTTTCACGCCTTTTAGAAAGGAACCACTTGTTTTACCGATTACTTTTGCCGCTTCAAGCGACCCGTAAACTGCGATTTTGGCAGCATCTCCAAGAACTTCGCCAGCTTTTCCAGCAGCATCTGTTGCTGCTCCTCCGACTTTTTCAGAAATTTCTTTGACTTTTTCTTTATCAAACAATTTTTGCTCTTCGTTCTCTGTCATACTATCCCTCCGTTCTTGTCTTTCCTTCATCATAGCGAAAATACGTTTAACATTCAAGTCCAATTCCTAAAAAAACTGAACCCCTGCTCGGGCTCAGTTCGATTCAAATTTAAGTTGGAAGCCTGGTTCATCAAAGGCGATTTCAGTCACTTCATACGTTAAGCGTTTAATATAGTCAACTAAAGGCGCAGAAAGTTCCGCCATTAAATGCTTTTCAAGCTCTTCTGCCGCACCAAAAAAGTCGACAATTTGAATAATCCGGCTAATATGTCCATCAATTTTGAAGCGGTCGAGTGTTAATATAAAGGGCACATCAATTTTAAACATCTTACCTGCTTCTAAAATCGATTTATCATCGCCAACTGGTTCAACTTCATTTAGCTGCACATTAATTTGGTTTTCTCCGCTAGTCTGTTCTGTCACGTTCGTTTCAAAATTATACTTTTCAACAACAATTGGATTTGTTTTAATTTCCATTTTCTTCACCTCGAAATTTATATCGTTAATTCAATCGTATTTCCTTCTGGATCCAAAATCACACTTTCATAGTAACCATCTCCTGTTGTTCGGGCCAGGCCTGCAATTTTAAATCCGTCGTTTTGAAAAATCTCGGTAAATTGATCGACCTTTTCCTTGCTGCCTAGTGAGATGGCTAGATGCGCGTAGCCAAATTGTTCCCCTTCTTTTTCTGAAACAATATCGCGACGGGTCATCAGTTCGATTCGGCAATCAGACGCCATTGTCAGAAAATAAGATGCGAAGCCTTTCGTTTCATTGACGTATTTTTCAGATGAAGTGGCCTCGAAGTATTGTTCATAAAATTGGCGCATAACTTCTAAATCTTTCACCCAAATTGCAACGTGTTCAATTTTCATGTTTGATTCGTCCCTTCTGATAAAATAGGAAAACGAAGACGGCTGCGAGCGCGCAACCTAGCATAACAAGTCCCATTGGAAGGCCTGTTTTCCCACTACCAAGCCCTACAAGTGGTGAAACAATCCCGCCGAAAAGGAAACCCATTAGACCGATTAGCGCGGATGCACTCCCTGCATTTTTTGTTTGGCTTTGCATTGCGAGCGAGGTTCCGACCGTGTTAATGATCCCAACGCTTGAGATTGCAAGGAACAACACGACAATAACAACCATTACGGGGGCTAAAAAAGCGAGTAAAAATAGCAAGGCTAGACTAGCCAAAACAGCGAGTGTGATGCCGAATTTGTAAACGCTAACTTCAGTATACCGCATGCTGAACATTCCCGCTAATTGGGAAGCGATAACAAGACCTAATCCGTTTAAAGCGAAGCATAAGCTGAACATTTGCGGCGATAAACCATAAATGCTTTGCAAAACGAATGGCGAGGCCGCAATATAGGCAAACATCATGCCCGTTAAAAGGCCTTGTGGTAAGGCAAACTGCATGAAATCAGCACTGCGAATTAATTTGCCAAACGTCACTAACGTTCCTTTTAGCCCGCCCTGTTCGCGTTCTGATTGCGGTAGCGATTCCTTAACCATGAAAAACGATAACACGAAAAGGACAAGTCCGATTGCAGTTAATAATATAAAAATCCCATGCCAGTCTGTCACAAGCAGCATGCCGCTCCCAATTATCGGCGCTAAAATCGGGCCAAGCCCATTAATTAACATTAAAAAGCTGAAAAACCGCGTTAAATTTTTCCCTTCGTAATAGTCGCGCGCAATTGCCCGGGACAGCACACTTCCAGCCCCACCAGCAAATCCTTGGATAAAACGGAGTAGGATAAATAAAATGATATTGCCTGTAAAAATACAAAGAAAGGAAATGATAAAGTATGTAAATACGCCAATGAGAAGTGGTTTTCGGCGACCGACAGCATCACTAAGCGCGCCGATGACGAGCTGGCCGGTTGCAAGTCCAATCATGCAGGCCGTCAAGCTAAGCTGTGCCATAGATGCTGCAATCCCCATGTCGTTTGCAATGTCTGGTAGCGCTGGCAAGTACATGTCGAGCGACAGCGGGCCAAACGCGGAAAGCAAGCCTAAAATAATCACTAATGAAAAAACAATTTTGTCTTTTTTCTGCATAGAATCTCCTTTAAGTCCATCAAAAAATATGGCAGACACTCCCTTTTATAAGAAAAGAAAAGCCGCCACCCAGTAAACGAGCGCTGCGAGTACCCCTGCAATAGGAAGCGTAATCACCCATGTAACAAGCATGTTTTTGCCCGTCCGCCAGTTCACTTCTTTCTTGTGATTCGCGGTGCCGACGCCCATAATCGAGCTATCGATAACTTGCGTCGTGCTAACGGGAAGGTGCGTGAGCGTTGCTGTCATGATAACGGAAAGCGAGCTTATATCGGCTGCCACGCCTGTCACAGGCTCAATACGCATGATTTTCGTGCCGACGGTTTTGATAATCCGAAAACCACCAACTGACGAGCCAATCGCCATCGCTAGCGCACAGGACAGTTGAACCCAAAACGGAACGCCCGCCGTTTCTTTTAGGAGCCCTCCTGCAATAAGAGCAAGTGTAATGACTCCCATCGTTTTTTGCGCATCATTTGTCCCGTGGGCATACGCCTGAATGGCCGCTGTAAAAATTTGCGCGACTTTAAAACGCTGATTTGTTTTCGCGCGCTTCCGGTTTCTGAAAATCCATTTAAACGCCGAATAAATCAAATAGCCGACCGAAAAACCAATAATTGGCGAAATGATGAGCGCAATAATAATTGTCGTAAAACCGCCAAAATTAATAACGCTAAATCCTGCCGATGCAATTGAAGCGCCCGCAATCGCCCCAATTAGTGCGTGAGAGGAACTACTCGGCATACCAATTAGCCAAGTAAGCAAATTCCAAATGACGGCCGCAATTAACCCGCACAAAACAACAAATTCCCCGTGCTGCAATGCGAAAGGATCCACAATACTTTTCGTCAAACTTTCTGCCACACCTGTAAAAGAAATTGCCCCTAAAAAATTCATCACAGCGGCCATTGAAATCGCGACGCGTGGCTTCAAAGCTCGCGTTGAAATACACGTCGCAACAGCGTTTGCAATATCATGAAATCCATTAATAAAATCGAAAGTAAGTCCCACAAGGACAATTAATATCGTAATCAAAATAACCGTGTCCATAACAATTTCTCCTAACAACGCTTTTTTCTCTACCTACCCTGTTTCAGTAAAAACAAAAACCCCTACTATTTGCAGGGGTTCTTTGATGCAGCATCTGTTTTAAAAATCATACTCGTCGTCATAATCATAATCGTAATCATCAAACATATTGTCATGCATGTCGTAATCGTAGTTATAACCATCGTCAAATCCATCCATCATCATCCCAAACATACCGAAAAAGCCAATGATAACAAAAATGCTCAAAACGAAGCTTATACCTGTCATAACACAACCCGTAATCAAAAGCCCCAACCCTTTTTTGGGTTCAAAGCTAGGTTTCTTCACAAACAAATAAACCAGCAAGACGATAATCACACTTGTGAATACGATAAGTAAACACCAAAGCAATGAATTCATCCCACGTCTTTCTGCATCTTTATAAATCCAGACCGCTACAATCGCGCGTGCTGCAAGCGACACTAACGCTAAAAATAATAAACCAATCGTAAATAAAAACATCATACCCATTCTGTCTATTCCTCACTCTCGTTTTCAATAGAAGGGACTTTCGGCGTTTTTTTCGTCACTGTTAAAATACCAGCTACTAAAAATAAAATCCCTTGAATGCTTGAAATTTGCAAGCCCCCTAGAACAATTAACATAATCGCATACGTTTGCACTTTCGGAACATCTTCCTTTATTTTAAATGCAGCAATAAAACCAAAAACTGCCGATGCAATTGAAATTAGAATAATCATGCCAAAAATGACAACAAATATTCCTAAAAACCATGCTGTAGTATTTCCACTCGCGAATTCTAAGCTTGCCGCAATACCCATTCCCATAAACAATGCATAGATTACGATAAAAATAGTTGTCACTATACTAAATGCTGCGCCAATGATGGTTAAAATAAACTCAGCTTGTCTGTTCATAACGCCCTCCTCTTTTTTCATCGCCTTTTTATAGTTTAGCATGGTTTCCAAGAAAATGCTCTAATTTCTATGAAAAAAATACAAAAAAGAAGGAAATCAGCCCTGATCTCCTTCTTTTTTATATTATCTAGCAATTAAAACATTGCATTTTGCGTGTTTCACAATATAAGATGAAATACTTCCCATTAAAACTTTTTCCAAACGACTAAGTCCCGTCGCCCCGCAAACAATTAAATCTGCACCATATAAATCAGGAATCTCTTCTGTTAAAAGTTTTTTCGGGTTACCGACTTCCAAAAAAGTCCCGACTGATTCTACACCTTTTTCTTTTGCGATTTGCACATACTTAGCAAGAATTTCTTCCACATCAGCTCTTAACTCAGCTTCCCATGTCCTGCCTTCTGCTGTAAATGTTGGGAATGATCGAACATCAATGACACTTGCGAGCGAAAGCGATGAACCAAGTGCTTTGGCTAGATTAACTGCTTCATAAAACGCCGCCTCTGACTGGTCTGAACCATCTACCGCAACTAAAATACGTTTATAATTTGTCATGTTAATTCCTCCAATTTCAAACTTGGACTATACTCTTCTATACCTGTACTCACTTTCGTTAAAACCTTATTTTGCGCGATTTTCTTCTGTTCGGAATTTGACAATTTTTTCAATTAATTCTACAGGTAAATCTTCTTTTAGCGGAAATTGAATAGTCCCTTTTGAATATTTGTACTTTCCTTCTACATCAGCTAAAAATGTCGCTACCCCTTTTGCCCCTGGATAAAAGCCAATATGCGTTTTGTACCCGGCAAAATGAACTAAATTACCATTTAAATAAAATGTTGGAATGCCGTAACTAATTTTCTCAGTTGCTTCTGGCGCCATCTCATGAACTAGAGCACGAATCTTTTCAAGACGTTCTTTCGTTTCCCCTGAAAACTGCGCGATGTACTCATCAATATTTTGATATGCTTCCATTTCCTTCACCTCTTGTTTTAGAATACCATTTCCCTCGCAGAAAATACAATAATATCATGATAACGCTTTCGAATATCGTCCAAGTCCCATCTATTAGCTCCTCCTAGTTTGATTATCCATTTAATTCCATACAACAGCATTCCCAGCCATCCTTTTTAGTCCTATATTGAAGTCCTATTTTTAAATTTCCATTCGCTTTCTTCTATCTTATTGTTTTCGTTTCGTAGTAGTATTTGACAACGGTTGTTAGTTCTACTTATCTAAATGCATTTTTTCGAAATTTGTTCACATTTTCAAAGTTAATGAAAGAAAATTCACAGAATAGACAAATTATAGGTTAAATCAGCACTAAAGTGGGGTGCACTTTTATGTTTCACATGGTATTATGCTAATTGAAAGGTGTGAAATTATGAATACTCTCTTTAGTACAAATGAATTCGTCCGCGCCATCAAAGTTGAACTTCCGGAAGCAATTAAAGAACTCGAAGTTCCAGCGAGAACAATTGTTTCCTTTGATGAAATGGATGTTTGTTACATTATTATATCAGGCATCGTAGAGGGATATATTAAAAGAACAATGGAAACAAAAAGCGACCAAGTATACTCCTTTTTCACAGAAGGAGATATTGTCGGATTCGGTCAAATTTTTGATGATTTTAAAGGAATGATATTTGAGACTTTGACAACAACAAAAGTCTATGCCATAAAAAAAGAAGATTTAGAGTATCTACTTTCTTTTCCGCATAACGCTCCCTTCATTTATTACATCATGAAGCGTCTCTCGTCGCACTACTATCTTAAATCTTTATTAAGCATTCGAAGCAAAGAAAATGTACTCGTCCAATGTATGTTCAACCTTAGCTACTTGTTGGATTCTAATGTTGAAAGTGCACATTTCGTTAAACTTCCAAAAGAATATACCCATACACGCCTGATGGAATATTCCACGCTATCACAAGGTGGCTTTTATAAACATCTTGATTTACTTTACAAAGATCAAATTATTTTTAAAGATGGCGCAAATATTGTTGTAGATATTACTAAAATGCGCGAATTGCACCCCGCAACTATCCCATCTTATTTAAAGTAAATAAATAGTGTTTAAAATTGTTGAAATGTTTATTAGCGTCTTTCATTATTGTAACAACAAATTTATGTGCAACATACATTGTTTTTGCAGCAGACGAGAATCTCCCACAAACATTTGATTCTCAACCTACTAATGATTTGAATGCAACAAACTTGCTGCCAAACTCCACCTATGAATCTATCTTCCCAGACGTTCATTTCCGCGAAGTTATCATGGAAGAAACCGGAGCAAGTTCAAGTACAGACATTGTGACACAAGAAGAGCTCAATCGAATAACAGATATATATGCTAACTTTTGTAACATCCGTTCCATTCAAGGCGCCGAGTACTTAAATAATTTAGTGGATCTAAATATAAGCGTCAATTCCATCACAGACATTTCACCATTAGCTCATTTAAACGCTTTAACTTCTTTAAATCTTCAAGGTAACTTTGAACTATCCGATATTTCAGCCCTTCAATACCTTACCAATTTAGAGTACTTGGATTTAGGGCAGAATATGGTTACTAATATTTCTGCTCTAGCTGGTCTAACAAAACTTAAAACTTTAAATATTGAAGGTAATCAAATTGTTGATATCTCCTTTCTTCAAAATATGCATGACTTAGAAATCTTATTTATCGGGGACAATAAGATTTCAGATATTTCGGTTTTTAAAAATTTAACACAGTTGACAGATTTGTCGATGCATACTAACAAAATTACTGATTTATCGGCTATTAAAACATTAACAAATCTAATTGACTTGAACTTTGCCGCTAATCAAGTAACAAATTTGTCCGCTCTAAGGAACATGGAAGACTTACTTTATCTCGATTTTTCAGAAAATGGAGTGTCTTCTCTAAGTGATATTAAAAATTCAACAAACCTTAAACAATTATTCGCGGTCTCAAATGAACTTACTGATGTCACAACGCTTACAAACTTCTCCCACTTAACTTATCTCGATTTAGGTTCTAACCATATTCGTGATATCTCACCTTTAAAAAATATTTTTGATGCAGGATGCTCACTTAAACTAGCCTATCAAACTATAAATTTATCAAATACAGAAATCAATCAGAACAAAGTCACTCTTCCAGCTTCCAAAACAATCGCTTATGATTTTTACAAAGAACCATTAACTGAAAACATACCCTATCCAAGTGATACATATTCTTTCACAAATGGCAATCATACTTGGGATACCTCAACTTCTATCCCAGACAAAGTCAGCATAACTTACAAAAAATCATATCCTAATTTCGTATATTCTGTCACTTTCCTGACCAAGCCAGCAGTAGATACCAATGCTCCAATCATTAGCGGTACTGATATTCGTATAGTTGCAGGTCATCCCCCGCTTACTATCTCAGAATACGAAGAACTGGCAAATATACATACAGATGATGGCTCTGAACTAACAATCACTGGCTTAAATCAAGTAGATTGGAACACAGTTGGAACTTATGAAGTCACTGTAAGCAGCACCGACCCGAACGGCAACAACGCTTCCCCGTTAACACTAAAAATAACCATTATTCCAAACACTTCTTTTGAAGAAACAACAAAAAATAGTACGCCGCCGACTACAAGCCAAAAACCAGTCCCCGTACCTTCAACTAGTCCCCTACCAAAAACAGGTGACAAATCACCACAAAAAATACAATTAATTTGACTACTTATCACCACATTATCCGGACTCATATTAATTCGTAAAAACAAATAAAAGATGATGGGAAAGCCACACCTAATATGCCTTCCCATCACCTTTTTTATTTTGCTCACCCCTTTAGAATTAACCGGTGATTTTTTGTATAAATTGATATATTGCGTTCGGAGGAAAAACCAAAAATGCATTCTTCAATACATAGTTGTTAGGAATATTTTCCAAAACAAGTTTGCAGAAGAAAAAACGTGTTACCAATTTTTCTCGTTTAGCTATATGAGAACAAGATGGCTATATGATTTCTCTCCTCTTCCCATTATGGCAAAAATATCCCCCATACACGTCTATTCAATAAAAAACCGGGCAGAAAATCTTTTTTCGATTTTCTACCCGGTTTTCATGTTCAGCTAAGAATTTATGTCCTAGCCTCTTTCTTTATTACGTTAAATTTTATCGAACCGTTACCGGTGTTTCAATAACCTGATTGTTCGCCCCGTCATAACCTATCATCGAAACTTCCATACCTGGTGTTTTCAGTAAGGATTTCGCATAATACGTAAACGAACCATCTGCATTTACTGGAATTTTAGATTTAACGACACCTTCAACTTTAAGCGCAATATATTTCACACCATTTGTTGATGTTCCTGTGACCTCCCTTGAAGTTCCAATCGTAAAGATATCTGTTGTTAACGTTGCTGGAGCAGTTGGTGGGATCGTCACTCTATTAGAAGCCACCTCAGCTCCACCTGCAGTGTAAGCTTTCATTACGATAGTATCCTGGTCACTTGTGACATAACGGCGAATATAGTATTCATATGTGCCTGAACCGTCTACTGGGATTCTAGATAGTTCTGTGTCATTCACAGTTGCGGAAATATATTTCACATTTCCAGAATACGTGCCGACTACTGAACTATCACCAAGGTTGTAAGTCTGTGCAGTAATCGCTGATGGACCACTTGGATTGATGGTTACTTGAACAGTGTCTCCAACTTCATTTCTTGAATTGTAGGCTTTCATTACAATTCGATCTGTATCACTTGTGATATAACGGCGAATATAGTATTCATATGTGCCTGACCCGTCTACTGGGATTTTAGAAAGTTCTGTGTCATTCACTGTTGCAGAAATGTATTTCACATCTCCAGAGTATGTTCCGACAATTGAACCATCTCCAAGACTATAATTATTCGCTGTAATTTCACTTGTTGTCTGAAGTTCACTTACCTCGAAAGGTGCTTCCGCTACTTGGACACTTGCGCCATTATACGCAACGACGGATACTACATCTTCTTCAGAAGTGATATTTGGTTTTGCATAGTATGAGTAAGTGCCACCTGAAACTGGGATTTTACCTAATACTGTGCCATTGACTTTCAGTGCAACATATTTCACGCTTCCTGTATACGTTCCTGTAACATACTTATCTTGGTACAAGACAAAATTATTTGCTGTAACAGTACTATCGCCTGGTGGGTTAAGAATTACATTGACTGGTTTTTCATCCACTACAACGCCTGCGACATTGTACCCTTTCACAGAAACCGTATCACCCACCGCGATCTTGCCTTTAGAGTAATAACTCCACGTGTTCGCATCTTTTACAGGGGTTTTCACGTATTCTGTGCCATTCACAACAAGGGAAACATATTTCACACTTCCTGTGAACGTTCCTTGTACGTAAGAATCTGTTGAAACGGCGAAATAGT
>NZ_FYBV01000009.1:0-120692 GCF_900186175.1 Listeria sp. ILCC796 | reverse complement strand
GGATGCCTTGAAACAGCGGCTTAATACCGTTCGCGGCGTAGACCCAAAACTGGTCGAAGCGCTGAAAGCCTATCAAGTTTTGGCAGTGGTGTACTACGATGCGGAGGGAAAGCCGCAAGTGATGTGGTTGCTTGAACAAAACGGAGTGGGTGTGCATGACCCGAAACTGAAGAAATACTTAGACAAGGCAGGAAAGTACTTAGACCCAAGTGACTACCAAATTATCACGAATGAGGAGTTAAACAAAAAAATCACTGAATCGTGGAAAACTGGCACCTATTATATGGACGGCACGCAATACACCGGTATGGCTGGTGGCACGCTTCGGGCATCCGCGTATGTGGAATCGGTGAAAGGCACGCTGGATGAAAGTGGCCTGATGGATGTGGTGATGGGGTTGGGCTTGAGCACGGCAGCCATTCGGGGGAGTATGACGTATGGGAAGACTGGTGGAGCTGACCCAATTCTAACAATATCAAATAGATATCCGAATGAAGCACAGTTAGGAAAATCTTATAATTTCACCATAAAAAACGGGAATATTAAGGGTTTAAATGGTATTGAAACAGTAGACTTTATTATTGATATAAATGGGAATCTAAAATTAGGAAGCGGCCATTCATTTTTAGCTAATGGCGAATCTGTTCAGGCTGCTGGAAAACTAAAAATAAATGGAACAACTGGTCAAATTAGAAGGATTACGAATTGGTCAGGACACTATACCCCAAGTCCCGACCAAGCAATATTATCTCCAAATGCCCTTAGAGGTGTTGGGCTAAATGTAAATAATAGTTGGTTAGAAATATATGATATTAATTTGACGAGTTCTGGTTATGTTAATTTGGCAGAAGTTAATTTAGTGTCAAGTATTAAATTGAAAATTAAATAATTAAGGGGAGATTAATGTGGAGAAAGTTACTCAGATGAATAAGGAAATTTTTAAAAATAACTTAATTGCTACGGTAGCGGAAATTAGAGAAAAAAAGAATGTATCTTTTAATGATTGTAAGTTTATTATTGTTCCAGTACAAGAAAAAAATAAACCACTAAGTACCGAAGATGATTATATGAGATTGAATATTTTAAGTAAAGAAAATATTGGTGGAAAAAAAATCCCAGTAAAACAAACGGTAGGAATTTTAGCTGGCTTGCAACCACTTGTGCCAATTTGGATAAATGTATCTTTTTATGAAATGGAAGAAGATACTGCTATATTTAAATTAGAGACGAGTTTACGTTTCAGAAAACCAACCTTATTGAGAAATGCAGAAACAGGACATGCTCCTTTTAAGGCAATTTTTTAATGTTATTTTGCTAGATTCTAAGGATGAAGTAGAAAAGGTTTGAAAGAATAAATTTAAATATTTAGTGTAAACTGTGGACATGTTATGCTTAAGAGGCTCAAGGGACAAGTCAAGGTACTAGCTATTTCGTGAGTGCCTCGGGTACTAACAAACTGACATGTCCGCTAAAGAAAGTCAATAGTGATGTTAGGAGAGCCTAGCGGTCTATTGACTTTCTTTATAATGTTTTACGGATTAGAAGAGACATTATTCTCTTTTTTCCACTTCTTTATCATGGACGGCACGAAATACACCGGTATGGCTGGCGGCACGCTTCGGGCATCAGCATATGTGGAATCGGTGAAAGGCACGCTGAATGAAAGTGGCCTGATGGATGTGGTGATGGGGTTGGGCTTGAGTACTGCGGCGATTCGGGGGAGTATGACGTATGAGGGAGCTAGTGGACTTGGAAAGAATATTGAAAATGCTAACCCTTCGGAAATTAGGTTCAGTCAAACTTCTGTAAATGGTTCAGATGAAATTATTGCTAGCATGAAAGCGAATGGTTGGAAAGGTGACCCAATTGATGTTGTGAGAATGCCTGATGGTAGTTTGACAACTCTTGATAACACAAGAGTTGCAGCAGCTAGAGAGGTTGGAATAGACGTTCAAGCCAATGTTAGAAGCTATGATACACCTTTACCTGATCAAGCCACAATCGATAGATTTACGACAAAAAAAGGCGTTCCAAAAACATGGGGAGAAGCTATAGAGTTACGAGTTGGAAAACAGAAAGCTGATTTTAGAAATAACAATCCAATGGGGTCGTTTGATTTAGAAAAAATGAAATAGAAAGAATGTGCTTATAGTCATGAAAAAATTTTATATTGAAGAAGACGTATTTATATACCCTGAAGCCTATAACAAATTAATTGAATTAAACTTGGTAGATTTTGATGTGTGGTATTTAATTGAGTCAGGTCAAGCAACTAGAAGGTACTATGATTTGAAAGAAAGGTATCCTAATAGAAAGTTAATACCCTTTGCAAGAAGAGATGATAATGATGATATAGCTTGTTTTGAGATTGGAAAAGAAAATAAAGTTCAATTAATTCATGATTTCACTACGGAAGGTTTTGAACAAAGAGGCGAATTTGAGGATTTATGGGAGTGGGTAGAATTTGCTGTTAAAACAATGACTGAATATAATCGGGAGGAAGAAATTGTCTAATAAAATAAACTATACAAAATTGAGTAAAGAAGTTTCTTATGCATTACGTCATGCTCCATGGGAATATGAGTTAGAACTGGATAAAAATGGTTGGGTACCAATTGACCAATTATTACAAGCATTACATCAGTCTACCGAATGGCAAAATGTAGAATTTGATGATTTAAAAGTAATGATTGAAAAATCAGAAAAAAAGAGACATGAAATCAAAGAGGATAGTATTCGAGCATTATATGGACACTCTGTTCCAATGAAAATAGTAAAAGAAGAAGCTATTCCTCCTAAATTTCTGTATCATGGAACTGCACATAATCTTTTATCTGAAATTGAAAAGAGTGGTTTATCTCCCATGTCTCGACAATATGTTCATTTATCCGAAGATATAGAGACAGCTAGTTTAGTAGGGAAAAGAAAAGAGAAAAATCCGATTATTTTAGTGATTAATACAGAAAATGCTAGAGCGAAAGGAACAAAGTTTTATTTGGGAAATGAAAAAGTTTGGTTAGCAGATACTATTCCATCAGAATTTATAGAAGTATTTACACAAAAATAAAAAGGTACTCTACTATCTGATTGGAGTCGAATAGTAAAGCCCTGATTAGTAAGCGTGAACTCACTAATCAAGTTGTCAATAGTTAAAAAAACTAACTGTATTTTTAGAAAATACTTTTCTAGTATTAATAAGTATTGCCAGAAAATATAAGTGAATAATGATAGGTTTTAATGAATCCTTAAAAGCCATATACTATGTTGTAAAATGATACAGAGATTCAACAAATAAACTCCAACTTGCAATACTCAAGGAACAATTTGTGGAACTGGATAAAGATGATTAGGATGTCAAGTTACTTGAAGATTTAAATCTTTCTCTGTATGCTGGACTAAGAACATATTTATTTTTTAATAAAAATACATACGCGGTATTGATTAACAAATTTAGGAGCCTGAAAACGGTTCCTTTTTTGTTGTCAGTTTGCTAAGATAAAAGGGAGGGGGCGACAGAAAATTGGATTCGAAAATAACTTTTTATATGACAAGGCACGGTAAGACGCTACTTAATACACTTGAAAAAGTGCAAGGGTGGTCAGATTCGCCGCTGACGAATGAAGGCCGGGAAGTGGCAGAATACTTAGGTCGCGGTTTAGATATTTCGTTTGATGCGGTTTATACGAGCGACCGTGGACGGACAATTGAAACGGCGGATATTATTTTAGTGGAAAGTGGACAGACCCATCTGGAGAAAAATATTCTAAAAGATTTGCGCGAATTTTGCTTTGGGAAATTTGAAGGTTCGCCGAATGAGGAAATGTTTAGCACCGTGATGGCACATCTTGGTTATGCTTCGCCAGAGGAAGGCATGCGAAATTTAGGTTTAAAAGGGGTCCAATTGGTGCTTGAGGCTGTGAGTGAGCTTGACGAAACCGGTCTTTCAGAAAGCTGGGCAGATATGGAGGCGCGCCTCATGCGCGCTTTAGACAAAATGATCGAGCAGGAACAAGGCGAAAGCGAAAAGCACGTCTTGGTGGTGGCGCACGGAATGACGATTAACGCCTATTTGACGATTTTGGCGCCGGAATTTGTAAACCCGATGCTTGAAAACGCGAGCATTACGAAAATGGTGTATGAAAACGGAGAAATACGCGTGGAGTCGGTGAATGACACTAGTTATATTTTAGCAGGACAAAAATAAATTGAAAAAAGCATAAATCCAGTAAAACCCATCTCTAGAAATGGCGTTATTGCTGGATTTATGCTTTTTATTATATTTCTTATTTCATGAATTTGACGCAAACTGGTTCTGGAACTTTGATATCTTTTTGGAGTAAAGTCAGTTTGCCGGTTTCTTTGTTGACGCTGAAAATAGTAACGTTGTTGGAGTTTTCGTTTGTTGCAACGAGGATTTCGCCAGTTTTATCTAAGTCAAAATCGCGCGGTCCGACACCTAAAACGGGTACCGTTTCCAGCAAACTCAATTGTCCGGTTTTATCAATCGCAAAAGAAACAATCGCATCTTGACCGCGGTTGGAAACATAGAGGAAGCGTCCGTCGTTTGAAATGTGAATGGCACTCCCTTTGTTTTCAGCTGTAAAATCAGCCGGAAGCGATGGAATCGTTTGAACGACCGTCAACTCGCCGCTCGTGCTGTTATACTCTGCTACAACAACTTCTGATGTGAGCTCGGTCATGATATACACGTACTTCGCATTTGGGTGGAAAACTAAGTTTCGTGGTCCGCTTCCAGGTGTGAGAAGCAAATCAGCCACCTTTTCAAGTTTGCCAGACGTCGCGCTATACGTCGTCACGTAGTCCGTTCCAAGGTCACATGTCACGACAAATTTTTGATCGGGCGTAAAGCCAGCAAAGTGTGCATGTGGTTTTTCTTGGCGTTCGTGTACGCTTTTTCCGGTATGCTCGATTTCAGAAATCGGTGCGCCTAGTGCGCCGTTTTCAGTTGGATAACTTAAAATGGTTCCTAAGTGATAGTTCGCTGAAACAACAATTGAATTGTCAGCCGATGCATCAACATAACAAGGAGGATTGCCAGTTTTTACTTGTTCATTTAAAAGAGCAAGTGAGCCGTCCTCATTAATTTTGAATGCAGCAAGGCCACCTTTATCGCCGTCTTTCGCTACAGAATACAAATATTTTTCATCATCTGAAATTTTTAAATAAGTTGGGTTATCCATTGTGCCCGCGTGCTTATTTTCTAAAACTTCGCCCGTTTCGCGGTCCATTACAAGGCGATAAATTCCTTTACTTTCCACTTTCGTATATGTACCAATGTATGCGGTTGCGGTTTTATTTGACATAAATTCGATTCCTCCTGTTAAAAAGTCATTTCACGCTTTATTATAGCACAGACTTAAGCTCCTATGCTGACTGAAAGCATAGGAGCTTAAGTGATTCTTTCTTATACAACGCCTTGTGCAAGCATTGTATCGGCAACTTTTAGGAAGCCGGCGATGTTTGCTCCGACGACGAGGTCACCCTCGTAACCATATTCTTTTGCAACGAAGCTAGCGTTTTTATAAATGTTTTTCATAATATTTTTTAGGTGGTCATCGACTTCAGCAAAACTCCAACTCATTCGACTGCTGTTTTGCGCCATTTCAAGAGCAGAAACACCAACTCCTCCAGCATTTGCTGCTTTTGCAGGACCAAATAAGATTTTATTCTCATGGAAAACCGAAACAGCTTCTAGTGTGGACGGCATGTTTGCCCCTTCTGCAACAGCGATGACACCGTTTTGAACGAGCGTTTTCGCTTGTTGTTCGCTAATTTCATTTTGCGTCGCACATGGCAAGGCAATGTCACATGGCACTGACCAAATATCGCCATTTTCATAAAATTCGGCAGTGGGGTGTTTTTCAAGATAGGTGTGAAGGCGCCGACGCTCTACTTCTTTTATTTGTTTTAATGTTTTAAGATTAATACCTTCTGGGTCAAAAATATAGCCGTCAGAATCGCTACAAGCTACTACTTTTGCGCCTAGTTCTTCGGCTTTTTCAATCGCATAGATGGCCACATTACCAGAGCCAGAAACGACAACCGTTTTATTTTTAAAAGACTGATTTGTTGCGGCGAGCATTTCTTTTGTGAAATAAACAAGACCGTAACCTGTTGCTTCTGTTCGCGTCAAGCTCCCACCGTATGTGAGGCCTTTACCAGTGATGGTGCCAGCGTCAAAACGGCTCGTCATTTTTTTATACTGCCCGAATAAATAGCCGATTTCGCGACCGGATACGCCGATATCACCAGCAGGGACATCTGTATCTGGGCCGATGTGCACCGCGAGTTCAGACATGAAACTTTGACAGAAGCGCATAATTTCTGCATCGGATTTTTCTTTTGGATCAAAATCGGAACCGCCTTTACCACCGCCGATTGGCAAACCAGTTAGGGCGTTCTTGAAAATTTGTTCAAAGCCTAGAAATTTTACTATACTCCCATTTACCGAAGGGTGGAAGCGAAGTCCGCCTTTGTAAGGGCCGATAGCGCTATTAAATTGTACGCGGAATCCGCGGTTTACTCGTACCTTTCCGGCATCATCTACCCAGGGAACACGGAATGTAATAAGGCGTTCAGGTTCAGTTAGACGCTCTAAAATGCCGTTTTCTTGGTACTTAGGGTCTTTTTCCAGCGCAGGAATAATCGCATTTAAAAATTCCTTTACTGCTTGATGAAATTCAGTTTCTTCTGGATTACGTCTTTTGATTGTTTCAAAAATCTCCGCCGTATATTGCTCAGCAGCTTGACGATTTTCTGAAACCATTGTTGTTTGCCCCATATTAACACTCCTTTGAAAATGATTAACTTGCACGGAATGTTAATTATTCCGCATATGTTTGGTGGGATGTGAAATTATATTACTCTTGTTGTTAAGTTTACCATGTTAAAAATATATCTGGCAAGTAAAAAAACAAATTTTCTGAAAAAAATAAATATATAGGCATAACAAAGAAAATATTGTATGATTGGGCGCACAAAAAAATTCCCATGCGGGGGGACGCATGGGAAAACAGGGAGTTAATTGGAGTTGTGATTTCTGAGACAAAATCAAGGGATAATTGGGAAACTTAATGAATAGACATAAAGTCGTTTGTCTCAGGAAAGTCACAAGTTATTCTTTGGGTAAAGTAACTTTCTCCGATAAAATAAGTATAGAAGAATAGTGGCAATTAATCCTGCTCATTGGCTTACAATTTGCGGGTGCAACATTACAATTTTGTCACAAATCTTGGATTTCCTTACGGTCGCTCGTTTTACTGAGGCGACCTTCGCGTTCAAGGAGTTTTTGTTCGATTTCAGAAAGGGTGACGCCAGATTCCACGAGCAAAACGAGTAGGTGGTACGTCAAATCGGCGGTTTCGCTAATCAATTCGGCTTTTTCATTTTTGGCGGCAATAATGACTTCGGTTGCTTCTTCGCCAACTTTTTTTAAAATCTTGTCTAAACCGCGGTCGAACAAATAGGTTGTGTAGGAGCCTTCTTTTGGCGCGGTTTTTCGGCTCGCAATTTCAGCGTATAGCTTTTCTAACATGACGACACATCCTTTATTTCATTTGTGAAACAAGAGCGCGAACCTAAGTGGCAGGCGGGCCCGGTCTGGTGGACGCGAATAAGCAAGGTGTCCAAATCGCAGTCGGCCGTTATTTGTGCGACTCGTTGCACATGCCCGCTTGTCGCTCCTTTATTCCAAAGTGCTTGTCTTTTTCTCGAAAAGAACCAGGTGTAGCCGGTTTCGAGCGTTTTTTGGTAGCTTTCTTCGTTCATGTAGGCGAGCATGAGAACTTCGCCGTCTGAGGCGTCCACGATAATGGCTGGAACGAGTCCTTTTGAAAAATCGATTGTCATAAGCGCACCTCCACTGCGTTTTTTTTGAGTGTTTGTTTCACGTCCTGAATATCAAGCTCGCCGTAGTGGAAAATGCTCGCGGCAAGTGCGGCGCTTGCTTCTGTTTGGGTGAAAATATCGACCATGTGCGCGGTGCTTCCGCAACCACCAGAGGCGATGACAGGAATTTTGACGGCCTTCGCAATCGTTTTCGTGAGGGCGATGTCATAGCCGTTTTTTGTCCCGTCGCCGTCCATGCTTGTGAGTAAAATTTCGCCAGCCCCGAGTGCTTCCGCTTTTTTTGCCCATAAAACGGCATCGAGGCCTGTATCATGTCTGCCGCCGTGTGTGAAAACGTGCCACGAATCCTCTACGCGCTTGGCATCGATTGCGACGACGATGCACTGGGTGCCGAATTTATTCGCTCCTTCTGAAATGAGCTCTTTGCGTTTGATGGCCGCTGAATTTAATGAAATTTTATCTGCGCCAGCTTTTAGAAGCGCCTGCATTTCTGCGGTCGTTTGAATGCCGCCGCCAACTGTTAATGGAATGAAAACTTGTTCGGCTGTTTTTTCGACGACATCGATCATCGTTTTGCGCCCTTCATTTGTGGCTGTTATATCGAGGAACACAATTTCGTCGGCACCGGCTTTGTTGTATGCTTTCGCGATTTCAACGGGGTCGCCAACGTCTTGTAGGGCAACAAAATTGATGCCTTTGACGACACGGCCATTTGTTACGTCGAGACAAGGAATGATGCGTTTTGTGAGCATTAGTTTTCCACCTCCAAAATTTCTTTCATCGTGAGGCTTTCGCTATATAGCGCTTTTCCAGCGATGGCGCCCGCTAGTTTTTGCTTTTTAAGCGCGATTAAATCCGCTTGATTTTTCACGCCACCAGAAGCAATAATTGCGCAGGAAACTGCGTTTTGTAGCGCCGCAAGCTGTTCAAAATTCGGACCAGCGAGCGTTCCGTCGCGCCCAATATCCGTAAAAATCAGCGTCGCAACACCAAGTTTTTCCATTTGAACCGCAAAGTCAGTGAAGCGAATATCGCTCGTGTTCAGCCAACCATCAGTTGCAACAAAGCCGTTTTTAGCATCAATTCCAACCGCGATTCGCTCGCCGTACTTAGTCACCGCCTCGCGCACAAATTCAGGTGAGGAGACGGCACTTGAGCCAATAATCACCCGTGCAATCCCACTTTCGAGATACGCCGCCACTTGCTGCATCGAACGAATCCCGCCACCAACTTGTACCGGTAAACCCGTTTGTTCACTCATTTCTTGGATTAAAGCGAGGTTCGCGGGCTCGCCGTTTAATGCGCCGTCCAAATCCACAATATGCAAATACGAAGCGCCTGATTTTTGAAATGCCAGAGCTTGCGCCACCGGATTTGGATTCACAATCGTTTCCTTGTCGAAATTGCCTTGATACAGCCGCACACATTTGCCGTTTTTTATGTCAATTGCTGGGTAGACACGCATCGCACAACCTCCTTAAAGCCACGTAAAATTTCCAAACCAACCGTATCACTTTTTTCAGGGTGAAACTGCGCCCCGTATACATTTTCACGTTGAATGAGCGCCGGCACAGCTAGACTATGTTTTGCTACAGCAGAAATATAAGCCGAATCCGTTTCTGCAAAATAAGAATGCACAAAGTAGACATAACGTCCGTTTAAATTTTCCGTAAGAAGATTTTCTTGCTGCACGTCAATTTGATTCCAGCCCATATGTGGCACTTTGAAGCCAGCCTCTTCGGGGATTTTTTTGACTGTTCCGGGAATCAGGCCGAGCCCTTTCGTCAGCGTGTGTTCCTCGCTTGAATCAAGCAACAGCTGCATGCCAAGACAAATTCCGAGTAGGGGAGTACCTTTTTTTGCGGCCGTTAAAATGGGTGTCACAAGTTTTCGTTCTTCGAGTTTGGCCATCGCATCGGGGAAGGCGCCCACGCCGGGAAGGATAATGCCATCTGCCGTCTGTATTTCTGCCGGGTCCGCCGTAAGTTGGCTAGAAAGTCCCACAAAATCGAGTGCTTTTTTCAAACTGCGTGTATTTCCAGTATCGTAGTCAATAATGGCAATCATTTACAGGACTCCTTTCGTGGAGTTCACGCCTTCGATTTCAGGGTTTATCGTGACTGCTTCAGAAAGGGCGCGCCCGAAAGCTTTAAATAGCGATTCGATTTTATGGTGCGTATTTTGCCCGTAAAGTACGCGCAAGTGCAGGGTCATCTTAGCATTTGATGCGACCGCTTGGAAAAATTCTTGTACGAGTTCCGTGTCGAAATCGCCAACTTTATCGCGTTCAAATGGGGCGTCAAAAACGAGAAAACTCCGACCCGAGAAATCGAGCGAACAATGGCCAAGACTTTCATCCATCGGGACAAAAGCGTTGCCGTAACGATTAATTTGCGCCTTATCGCCGAGCGCTTCCGCAAGGCATTTCCCGAGCACAATCCCAATATCTTCTGTTGTATGGTGAAAATCGACTTCCGTATCTCCCTTTGCGAGACAGACCAGACTGAGGCGCGCGTGTTTAGCGAACAGTGTCAACATGTGATCTAAAAAACCAACCCCGGTTTGAATCTCAGAAGCATTTTGTTTATCAAGCTGAAGTTCTAGTGTGATTTTTGTTTCGCCAGTTTCCCGGCTTATTTTAGAAGTTCTCATCTTGCCTTTCCTCCAATCGAATTTGAATGGCGCGTGCATGTGCGGTTAAGCCTTCTGATTCAGCGAGCTCTATTACATCTCTGGCCGCATCTTTAAGCGCATTTTCTGAATATAAAATAAAACTTGAGCGTTTTGTAAAATCGTCCACGCCAAGCGGAGAGGAAAACTTCGCTGTGCCTGCCGTTGGAATGACGTGGTTTGGTCCCGCGATATAATCGCCAAGCGGTTCAGTCGCATGTGCACCGAGGAAAATCGAACCTGCATTTTTAATTTGTGGTAAATAAAGCAGAGGGTTTTCCATTTGGATTTCAAGATGTTCGGGTGCAATTTCATTCGCGATTGCGAACATATCCGCCGTGCTCTCCGCCAAAATGAAATGCCCGTTCTGAAGCGCCACCTCACAAATTGTTTTCCGTGAAAGTGACTGAACTTGCCGCAACAATTCGTCTTCTGTCGCTTGAATAAGCGCGTTTGATGTCGTCACCAAAGTGACGCGCGCAAGTTCATCATGTTCAGCCTGTGACAACAAATCCGCCGCAATAAAGGCTGGATTCGCCGTTTCGTCTGCTAAAATAAGAATCTCAGAAGGTCCCGCAATCATATCGATGCCGACTTGACCGAACACTTCGCGCTTGGCTGTTGCCACAAAAATATTTCCCGGCCCAACAATTTTGGCAACGCGGGGAATGGAGTCTGTCCCGTACGCTAACGCCGCAATAGCTTGGGCCCCGCCAATTGTGAACACTTCGTCAACGCCCGCAATTTTCGCAGCGGCAAGTACGGCAGGATTTAAGTCCGCATCAGGCGGGGTCACCATCACAATTTTTTCAACGCCAGCGACTTTTGCCGGAATCGCGTTCATCAAAACCGATGAAGGATAGCTCGCCGTCCCGCCAGGCACATAAATGCCGACTGAATCAATTGGCGTCACACGCATGCCGCGAACAACCCCGTCTTTTTCGCTGTCTAAAAAACCACTGCGTTTTTGTTTTTCATGGTAGTCCGAAATGTTCTTACGTGCAGTTTCAAGCGCCCGAATAAGCGAGGCGGGCACGGATTCATATGCCGCATCAATTTCAGCTTGGCTCACCCGAAATGCCGTCAAATCCACGTCATCAAATTCCTTTGTCAGGCGAACTAAAGCCGCGTCACCGTCTTCCTTCACAGCAGAAATAATTTTGCGTACAGCATCTCCTACGTCCGCATGCGTCTGTTCGCGCACTTCCAATTGTTTTAAAATAGTTGCCACATTACCCGTGAGTCGTTTCATTCGCCGTCCGCTCCTTTAAAACAAGTTGTAACTTGTCAATTAATGAAAAAATTCGCGTTTTATTTTGCTTAAGAGAAGCCTTATTCACAATCAGTCGTGCCGAAATCGGATAAAGTTTCTCTACAACCACAAGGCCATTGTCACGCAGTGTCGCGCCGGTTTCCACAATGTCGACGATAGCGTCCGCCAAACCAAGTAGCGGCGCAATTTCAACCGAACCTTCGATTTTAATAATTTCAACATCCTCGCCGCGCGCCCGGAAAAATTCTTCCGTTACGTTCGGATATTTCGTCGCAATCACTTTTCGCTTGTAGTCAGTCGGATCAAACGTAGGCGGAGCCGCCAAACAAAACTGGCATTTGCCAATGTTCAAATCGAGCACTTCATAATAACTACTCGCCGCCTCAAGCAAAATATCGCGCCCGACAATCCCAATATCCGCCGCCCCGTGTTTCACATACGTCAGCACATCGACCGCTTTTACGAGGAAAAAATCAATTTCATCCGTGTCACTTTGAAAAATCAATTTTCGCTTCTTATCCGCTAAAACCGTACAATCAACGCCCGCCAAAGTAAGTAAGCGCACAGCCTCGTCCTCAAGCCGACCTTTCGTTAGCGCAATCTTCAACCTCAAACCCGCTCACCCCTCTCAAAAATCACCTTCATACCTTCTTTTTGGAAAGAAACGACAGTCTCGATTTTCCATTTTCTCGCGAAAGCAATCGATTCGTTTTCCGAGTCTAACAGGCTAAGTGTACTATCTGGATTTTCCTGATAATAGCGCTCCGCCGCGCCTAGTTCAGCTAAATCATAATGAATGAGCACTCGTTTTGTAGCCAGCTTTTCAGTTAAGCCGTGTCGCTCTTTGAGAGCTAAAATGGCATCTAAATGGAGGGCAAGCCCAACCGCAGGTACCTTTTCCATCCCAAAATGTTCCGACAGCCGGTCGTATCTGCCGCCGCTTAAAAAATAATCCGCTGCAAAATTCGCAAAGCCGCGAAAAATGAGCCCCGTATAATAGCGCAATTCCTGAACTAAACCAATATCGACAGTGAGCAACGCATCTGGTTCAGCCTGTTTAATCGTTGCTGCAATCTCTAAAATTTCATCAAGTGGTGCATAGAGTTCAGCGTCAGGTAACAATTCCTTCGCCTCTGAAATCGTCGTTTCAACTTGCCCGAATAGTCTTGGCAGGGCGCATAAAAAGCGAGTCCACTGTGGCTCAAATTGTTTTGCGAAGACCTCCATGTCAGACAGGCTTTTATTTTGTAACAGCGTACGAAATTCAACTTCCTCCGTCGCACTTAAACTTAATTTTTGAAGGAGTAGCTCATAAAAACCAGCATGTCCGAGCTCCATCTGAAAATCCGGAATTTGCAGTTCCCGCATAAGCCGAATCCCAGATAACAAACATTCCACTTCCGCTTTTCTTGAGCCGTAACCAATTAGTTCAATCCCAGCTTGCATTTCTTCATTTCGGTCGCCGCCGTGACTGGCATTCGCGCGAAAAATTTTCCCACTATAGGCAAGCTTTACCGGCAACAAAACGCCTGTTGTATGTACCACACGGCCTATCGGTAAAGTCATATCCGGGCGCAGGGCTAACATTCTCCCTTTTTCATCAAAAAAACGATAGTGGGTTTCCTTTGTTTCTAACGAAAAAACATCTTCAAATTCGATAATTGGCGTTTCAATGCGCATAAAACCCCGCTTTTTGAAAAAATCTTGGACGGTGTGCTCCAATTTGTAGGCCGCTTCGGCTTCCCGAAAAAGCTTATCGCGTGTCCCAGTTGGCAAATTTAAATTCCAGTTCATCTGCAAACTCCTTTCTGATATTTTAACTTATTAGCATATTAGCATGTTAAAGCGTTTTTGTAAATGGTTTTATGTTATAATGATGGAAAATAAGGAGGGGACGCGCATGAAATGGGATGGGCACACGCATACGGAGTTTTGTCCGCACGGTTCAAGGGAGGAAGTGGAGCGTTTCATTATTCGAGCTATCGAATTAGGGTTTGATACATATTCTGTCACCGAACATATGCCACTTCCGGCTCATTTTAGTCAGCAGGCAGCAGGGGAGCGGGAGGCATACGAAACGGCGAGCATGGCGATGAGCGATTTGCCGTATTATTTGAAGGAGATGGCGCGGCTTAGGGCGAAATATCGGAGCGATCTCAAAATTAAAATTGGTTTTGAGGTGGATTATTTGGCGCAGTTTGAAGCATTTACGCGCGACTTTTTGAATGAATATGGGCCAGAATTAGATGATGGTATTTTGAGCGTGCATTTTTTGGAAGGGCAGGACGGCATTCGTTCGATCGATTTTAGCGCGGCAGATTACAAAACGGGTATTGTCGATTTTTATGGTGGTTTTCGGGAGGCTCAAATCGCGTATTTGGAACAAATAAAAGCCTCGATTTTGGCGGATTTGGGGGCGTTCAAGCCGAAGCGGTTGGGGCATATTTCGCTTTGTCAGAAATTTAGGCACGCGTTTAATACAGAAACAGCTCTTCCAGACGACGTGATGACGGACGTGCTGGAACTTGTGCAGCGTAGCGGCTATGCGCTTGATTACAATACGGCGGGGCTTTTTAAAGTGGACTGCCGTGCGACATATCCGCCTGAGATGTACGTCAAACAAGCGAAACACCTAGGCATTCCGCTTGTTTATGGGTCTGATTCACATGCCGTCCGTGATGTTGGACGAGCTTACTCGGTTTTTTCTGAAAACTTGTCATAGTTCGTCGCCGGAATTTTTAAGCCCGAGGTATGCACGATGCTGTTTTTCTCTACTTTCCAAGTGCCTTTCACAACACCGTTTTGGACGACAATCGGCCGAAAGAGGCCGTTTTTTGTAATGACTTCGCGTTGCAATTCTTCTGGCAAATGCACGGAGCGGTCGCGGTAGCTGATGAGCCATTCGTCAAAGCCGGCGAGCAAAACGGTGTGATTAGTCGCCGTTTTTTTCGTTTCCGGGTAAAAATAAAAGTCGCCATCTTGTACGAGTTCGCCGCTTAAACTCGCAAGCATTTTTTTGATGGTCGTCTGCGGAAGTCCGCTCCACCAATTGAAATCTTGAATGGTCGCCGGGCCGCGGCTTTTAAAATAAATCCGTCCGAGTTCTTGGAGTGCCTCATCAAATGTGGCATCTGTTTTATGCTGCTCCAAAAATTCCGTATTTTGAAACGTATTCGCCTCCGCATGGAAAACTAAAATGTCATCTAGATTGGCCCTCGCAATGAGCTGCGCAAATGGAATGCCCGAACATGGCAATTCAAGCTGTTCGATGCTCGCTGAAAGCTCCGCGCGCGTTTTAGGCCCATCGCTAAGCTGCTTTTTAAGTTCAGCGTTACTTCGCTCAAAATCGCTTTCTGAAATCCCTAATTTTTTCCAATAACCGCGAAAGATTTGAAGAGTTCGCGCGCCGTAAACCTCTTTCAGCAAAAAATAATCTTCCGGGCGCATCGCATGAATCGTCCCGCGAAATGCCCATCCGCGAATGATTTGATTCTCCGCGAGCGCCCGCTCAATTTCAGCGCGACTCGAATTTTTTGTCCGACTTGCAATCGCATAAAGCATTTGCGCCCGGTTCTGCGCCTGCATCGCTCCAAAATAAGCGACCACTTCATCTGGCGTTTCAAAAGGCGCTAAAATACGCTGTGCGCCTGTTCGTAAGTGGATTAAATCTGATTTTTTCATTTGCAGCACTCCTTTTTTTTAGAATAGAGAAAGCAGCGTGAAAAAGCAACTAAAAAAAGGTCACGAAGTAAGATTATTCATTAAAAAACTAAAAAATAGCTGAAAAAAACATATTTCAGATTATTTGTTTACAAGTGATACAAATCTATGCTAAGGTAGGAGCATTACACGAAAGGAGATGAAGCATTATGACAGAAAAAAAGAAAAATAAAGGTTTGAAGGTACTTCTAAGTTTGATGTTAGGATTTAGCTTTGTGTTTATGTTTCAAGGGCAAAAAGCAGAGGCTCTGCAAGTATCAAGCGTCTTGTACTACTATGAAAAGGGGTTTTATCGGACACTTTTTGGGGTGGAAAATTTCACGAGAAATAAAAATTATCGAACAATCTCTTACCAAAATGGTGCAAGCTACACAACAAAAACAAAACGGCTTTATGCGTACCAATCAGGAAGTTGCACAGCTTACACGAGAACTTGGAAAACATATTAATAAATCGCTTGGAATCTGGTAACTTCACTAGATTCCTGCTTTATAGTAGAAGGAGTAAGTGAACATGCAGATGAACCATATAGCGAAAAGTATTAGGCAGGTCAATATACTAAACGATATCACTTTTTCTTTAGGACGAGGAAAAGTGGTTGCTTTAGTCGGGCCTAATGGAAGCGGGAAAACAACGTTAATGCGGATTATGAGCGGTGTCCTTTGCGCGAGTAGCGGCGAAATCCTAGTTACGGAGGATAATAAAACGCTTTATTTTATGCAAGATAACAGCATTTTATATTCGTATTTAACAGGGATGAATCATCTTCTATTCATTGGACGGATGTATGGGAATGTGAAAAAGATAACAGAGATTGTTGAGAAATTACATATAATGCCTTTTATAAATAAAAAAGTTGGCACGTATTCTTTAGGAATGAAACAACAATTGCTATTTGCGATGGCGCTTGTTGCAGATGGGGATATTTTAATTTTAGACGAACCATTTAATGGACTGGACCCATCTGTAAGCACTGAATTTAAATTTTGTATCCAAGAGTTGAAGCACAGCGGGAAGCAAATTTTTATTTCCTCCCATATTTTGTCAGATATAGATGAAATTGCGGACACCGTTTTATTTTTAAAACAAGGAATGATTGTTCAAGCAGAAGAAGTGGGTGAACAGCATCTGGAGGAATATCAAATCACGCTGAAAACGGGACTAACAGCGCAGGCGATTCAAACGTTAGAAAGCCACAACTCGATTTACTCGCTTAATAGGAAAGATGAAAATTTACTTATAGTTAAAATTTCGGCGGGAAAATTAATAGATTTGACACGGCTTTTAAATGATTTACAGGTGGATGTTGCAAATATTTTGTTGCAAAATGAAAAAACGAAACACTTATATCATGAAATTTATGAACAGAAGGAGGATGGCGGCGAATGAGGAATATGTACCGCTTTGAATGGCAAAAATTAATGAAACGAAAATTATTTCTCATTTTGCTTATTTTAATCGTCAGTTTAATTGCGATACTTTTTGTTTTTTATCAGTCACAATTTAATTTTGAAAAAGAGAACGAGATAAATAGTGAACAAGAGGAGATTCAAAGTATTGAGATGGCGATTCAAGGTGTGAAGGCGGATCCGGCCAAGTCAATTGCAAAAAATCAAGTTCTCAGTGAATATGAGCGAGACTTAAAAGTGGCAAAAGCGAAGTTAGAAGCAATGAAACAAGGGAAATCAAAAGAAAGACTGAAACTGCAAATTACAGAAGACAAAAATTTGTTGCAAGATGTTAGAAGTGGCAATACGTATACGGAAATGACCGAAAAACAACTCGAAATGCAAATTGCTTTAAAAGAAAAATATGACCAAGGAAATTTTGAATACAGCGGAACAGAATTTCATTTAAACGGTTCGGGCTTTACATTGGGTGCGCTTCAATTCCTCTTTCCGTATATTTTTCCGCTGCTCTTTTTACTGGCGTCACTGACCGTCATAGGCTCTGATATTGATTCTGGGAAATTACGCTTTTTCTGGAGTTTGCCAATCAAAAAAAGACATGTTTTGCTTACGAAAGAACTTGTAGCCTTGACTTCTGGCGGTATTTTTCTACTTGTAACACTTTCCGCTGCTTACTTGATTCCAAGTTTGAAAAATGGTTTTAAAACCTTCCAAATGCCAGCTATTATTCAAAAAGGTGCTGATTTTTATATTGGCACAGAAGGTGAAGTTTTAGCTGCTGCCGTCATAATAGCCGTATTTATCGTGCTATTTCTAGTTTCTTTACTGACTGTGCTCAATTTAGTTTGCAGAAATAATATTTTGAGCGTCATTATTATATTCTTGCTTATTTTCAGTTCGGGATTTTTACTAGGCAAAATGGAATCAGATGCAGGCATTTTACTAATGTTTAATCCGTTTGTGTATGTCGATGTTGTCAATTTGGCAAATGGAAATATTGGTGCAAAACTGGGAAGTAGTTTCATAAATGTCATTACGGGTGTAGGCGTTTTACTTTCGTACATTGTAATATGTCAGCTCCTTATTTTTAAACTGTCGACAAATGAAAAGCTAATTTTAAACAAATAAATAGACTTTGAAAAAAATCTCAAAGTCTATTCGCGTTATTTTTAAACAACAAATATAAAATAAAGAATAAACAGCGCCATCATCACATACATGATGGGGTGGACCTCTTTATAGCGCCCTTTTAACACCATCGTAATTGGGTAGAAGATAAAGCCAATCGCAATCCCTGTCGCAATTGAGAAAGTTAAAATCATCATCAAGATGACGAAGAATGCGGGAACCGCGACCTCAAATTTCGACCAATCGATATGCGCCACGTTACCAATCATTAAAATACCAACAATAACGAGTGCAGGTGTCGTGACGGCGCTTGTAATTACGCCAAGCAGCGGCGAGAAGAAAAGCGATAAGGAGAAACAAATTGCGACGACAATCGCCGTAAGCCCTGTTCTACCACCGACCGCAACCCCAGCCGTTGATTCCACGTAACTGGTCGTTGTTGAAGTCCCGAAAATCGCACCAACAACCGTCGCAACAGAATCAGAAAAAAGCGAGCGTCCTGCACGAGGCACTTTATTATCTTTCACAAAGCCAGCCTGGTTCGCCACCGCAACGAGCGTTCCCGCTGTATCAAAGAAATCAATGAAGAAGAACGTTAAAATCACAATTAACATTTGGGGAGTAAAAATATCACCAAGATGGATGATAGCCTGCCCGAATGTTGGTGCCACGCTTGGTACGGCGGAGACAATTTGGTGCGGCACTTCGATTTGACCGACTAGCATGCCGACAATGGCGGTAGTCGCCATCCCAAAGAAAATCGCGCCCTTCAAATTGAGTGTCATGTAAATGACCGTAATAATGATGCCGAAAACGGCCAGTAAAACGGGGCCAGAATGAAGATTTCCAAGTGCGACAATGGTCGATTCATTCGCCACAATTATACCTGCATTTTTTAATCCTAGAAAAGCAATGAAAAAGCCAATACCGGCGCCAACTGCGTATTTTAGTTCAGCGGGAATTGCGTTGATGACTTTTTCGCGAATTCCAGAAACAGTTAGGCAAATAAAAACGAGTCCTGAGACGAGCACGCCTGAAAGCGCCGTCTGCCAAGGAATTCCCCACTGTGCGCATACCGTGAAGGCGAAAAAGGCGTTTAAGCCCATTCCGGGTGCCAAACCAATTGGGTAGTTGGCAATCAGACCCATGAGAAGTGAGCCTACAACAGAAGCGAGCACCGTCGCTACGAAAACCGACTTTAAATCCATACCCGTAGTGTGAAGCATTGTCGGATTCACAAACAAGACATACGCCATGGAAAGGAACGTCGTGAGCCCCGCCAAAATTTCAGTTCTTACATTCGTTTTGTTCTCGCGAAGTTTAAAAAATTTGTCCATTAAAAAAAGCCTCCCTGTTTTTATCACATTCGAAAAAGGGCGAGCTAAAAAAATACGGGAAGATCCCTATGTATTCATTCTGCTCGTAGTCGGGTCATTTACGGTAACCCGGTAGAAACATCCGAACCCTATTTTCGGACATATACGATATCTTTTTATTTTAGAGGAAAAAAGAGGGTTTGTAAATGTAAATTTTGAAAAAGTACCTCCCTCATGAATTTTCTTGGTATATATAGAAAAAATAACATCAAAAAGAGGTGACCATATGGGAGGATTTAGTATCGTCGGATTCGTTCTAATGCTCGCAATAATCGCAATTCTTGTTTACATCATTGTAAGGATTTTAAAAAAATAGCAATGAAAATGTGCAAGTAAGATACATAAAATTAACGTCTTTTTATCCTCATCTAAACAGGTGAGGTTTTTTATATAAACTTTTAAATAAATTAGTTTATACTTTTAGAATAATCATGTATAATAAAAGAAAAAAATGAACTGGAGGATTTCAAATGAAGTATACATTTCCTGAAAATTTTTGGTGGGGTAGTGCAGCATCAGGCCCGCAAACAGAAGGTGCGGCAGATGTTGATGGACGCAAACCGAGTATTTGGGATTACTGGTATAGTAAAGAACCAGGACGCTTTTTTAACGGCGTAGGCCCAGCTAACACTTCTAACTTTTATTACCAATATAAAGAAGATATTGCGCTCATGAAAGAAACGGGGCATAATTCATTCCGTACATCGATTCAGTGGTCCAGACTCATTCCAGACGGTATCGGTGAAGTAAATCCGAAAGCCGTTGATTTTTATAATCGCGTAATTGACGAAATGATTGCACAAGGCGTCACACCATTTATGAACCTCTATCACTTTGATATGCCAATGTCGATGCAAGAAAAAGGTGGGTTCGAGTCGCGCGAAGTCATTGACGCGTATGCAACCTTTGCCGAAACTTGCTTTAAACTTTTTGGTGACCGTGTCAAACATTGGTTCACATTTAACGAGCCGATTGTACCCGTTGAAGCAGGTTACTTATATGATATGCATTATCCAAACGTTGTGGACTTCAAACGTGCGGTGCAAGTCGGATTCGGTACAACGCTCGCGCACGCAAAAGCTGTCAAAGCGTATCACGGATTAAAGCAAGACGGAAAAATCGGCATTATTTTAAACTTGACGCCGTCCTATCCGCGCAGTCAAAATGAAGCGGACTTGCGTGCAGCCCACTTGGCAGATTTAATCTTCAATCGCAGCTTCTTAGACCCAGTCACACTTGGCGAATTCCCAAGAGACCTCGTCGAATTGTTACGTGAGAAGAATTTCTTACCGGATTACACAGAGGAAGACCTAGCCATCATTAAAGAAAATATTATCGATATTTTAGGGGTCAATTATTACCAACCGCGCAGAGTTAAAGCAAAAGAATATATGCCACATAAAGACGCGCCTTTTGTCCCAGAGCATCTTTTTGATAACTACGAAATGCCTTACCGCAAAATGAATCCGTACCGCGGCTGGGAAATTTACGAGCAAGCGATTTATGATATTGCGATCAACATTCGCGATAACTACAATAACATTCCTTTCTTTATTTCGGAAAATGGGATGGGTGTTGAAGGCGAAGACCGGTATCGAAACGCTGAAGGATTTATCGAGGATACGTACCGAATTGAGTTCATTCAGTCGCATTTGAAATGGCTTCATAAAGCAATTTCTGAAGGTTCCAATTGTCTCGGCTACCATCTATGGACGTTCATGGATTGCTGGAGCTGGGCAAATGCCTATAAAAATCGCTACGGCCTAGTCGAAGTGAACTTAGATGAGAACTATAAACGGACAATCAAAGCATCAGGCAAATGGTATAAAACACTCGCTTCCGAAAACGGATTTGAAGCCTAATTTCATTTTATGGTAAAATTATGAAAAAAGACTCAAGATGAGGTGTCTGAAATGGCAGGAAACCAAACAAAATATAGCTTTATCGCCGAAGAAATAAGAACGCGCATTAAAAATCAAGAATACCCACTAGATAAGCCAATTCCAGATGAGATGACGCTCGCAAAGGAATTTGACTGCAGCCGAATGACAATGAAAAAAGCACTGGAAGTTTTAGTGTTAGAAGGCTTATTATACAGAAAGCGCGGACACGGCACGTTTATTATTAAGTCCGCACTTGATGCCGAACGGCTGCACATTCAAAGTCAAGAAGTGAACGGCTTTACAAAACTCGTGAACGGTGAAAAAGTCGACACCATCATTCTCCGCTTTGAAGTAGTTTTTCCAGATGAAAAAATCGCTGAAAAACTTCACGTGGAAAAAGAAACGCCGGTCTATGAAATCTTGCGGGTCAGAAGTGTTGCGTCCGAACCATACGTCATTGAACACACATTTATGCCCGTACAAATTGTACCCGGACTCACAAAAGAAGTTTTAGAAGGTTCAATTTACAGCTATATCCAAGATAAACTAAACCATAAAATCGCGAGTTCCTACAAGCAAATTCGTGCGGATAAATCTAATGAACTGGACCATAAATATTTAAAATGCCAACAAGACGATCCCGTCATGGACGTCGAGCAAACCGTGTATTTAAACAACGGCGTCGCATTTGAATATTCCATTTCAAGACACCGCTATGACAAATTTGTATTCACGACGGTAAATATTTCGCGGAGATAACAAACTAAAACCACCCCCAAAATCTAATTTTGGGGGTGGTTCATTTGCCAAGCAATTCGTTAGGAAATGCTGAACTGCGGCTGATAGGAACAAAAAGAAATCAAGACTCGCCCTTTTTAGTCCCAGAAGAAGTACCTGCAGTAAACCAGTAGACGATCCCTAAAACAAGGAGGGCGACGATTGAAGACAGGTACATGATGGAGTAATTGCTAAAGGTTGCAACGATACTTAAGCCGAAGCTCCCGATGGCCATGCCTAAATCCATACCGGAAAGAAAAGTGCCGTTTGCTGCACCAATCTTGTCTGGCGCGGCACGTTCGACTGCAAGCGCCTGTAGAGCTGGCTGAGTCATGCCATAACCAAGTCCGAAAATTAATGCGGCTACAAAAAGTGTAAAAGCATTCCATGCCATAGAAAGAACGATTAATCCTGCTATCATGGCTAAAACGCCAGGTATAATAACAAAGCGGTGCCCCTTTACATCATAAAGCCGTCCAGCAAAAAAGCGACTGATGAGAATCGTAATCGCTTGACCTAAAAAATAAATCCAAGTATTGGATACATGAATTTCATTCCCGTATACCATCATAAAAGTTTGAATGCCACCAAGAGGGATAGCTAAAAGTAGACATAAAAAGGCTGGGAGTAAAGCGGATTTTTCAATGAGTGAAGATTTTGTTTTAGTAACAGAGCTGTTCTTTTTCAAATGAATTTGTGAAAGTAATATCAAATTTGCGCATAAAAATAGTAAAGCAAAGGTAATTAAAAAATTAAAATCAAACTGATTAATAATGATAATGGCTAGAATAGGGGCAATAGACATGCCTAAGGCCGTCGTTAAGCCGTAAAAACCAATCCCTTCGCCGATTCTATTTGGCGGAACTAAAGAAGAAACGCCAGTCGCGATAGAGGTCGTACTAATGCCCCAGCCGGCGCCTTGTAAAAGCCGAATCATCAAAATTAGAATGACCACAGATGAAAAATAAAAACTAAAAGTCGATACAATTAAAATAACTATGCCAATCAAAATTAAAATTTTTGAGCCTACACGATCGTTCCAACTTCCTGAAACAGCGCGTGTGAAGAGTGCGACAACTGAAAAAAGTCCAACAGAAAGGCTCGCGGAAACTTGCGAGCCGCCAAGTTCAATAATCCGAGCTGGTAAGGTTGGCATAAAAACCATAAATCCGATATAGAGAAATAGGCTTCCTATTAGTAGAAAAATATAATCTTTCGTCCATAATTTGCTGCTTTTATTCAAAATAATCCCTTCTTACTTTATGTTTTGGTCGATTTGGAGCATAATTTGTTGCCACAGCTTCAAATCGTCTGAGCTGATATGACGAAATATAGTTTTACAAGTATCTTCTACAACATATCTTAATTGATTTGTTTCGTTCTCTCCTTTTTTTGTTAAACTAATATGTGTTTTCCGACGATCCTCAGAATTAGTTTGGCTTGTCACAAGCTCTTTTCTTATTAATACATCAATAATGCGATTAACAGTAGGTGTATCCTTATGAACAAACTGAGCTAATTCTTTTTGTGATAGTGGCTGTTTCTGTTGAATCACATTTAAAACAGACCATTGTTCAGGTGTAACATTAAATTCCGATAAGTTCCTTGTTAAGTATAAATGCATGTTTTTAGCCATTACCGTTGTATTGAAAGTAAGGTTGTCAAACTCCTGACGCAAAGTAAACACTCCTATCCCTATATAATTGTCATAACAATCATTGTTATGACAATTATATAAGGAATGATACTAAAATGTCAACTTGTTTATGCGTACAATTGGTTCTGATGCCTTTTATGATATACTACACGATGTATTTAAATGCGAGCGAATGGCGGAGCACTGTATGATTCGTGCGGACGGCGATTATAGGTTGGAGCTTTAAAAATAGACTAAGATACAGAAGTAAAAGAAGATATCCAAGTTAAAAAACATTTTAGAAATCCGAACATTTATATTTTGTAAGCTCTTGTGAAAAAAGGAAGATAGAAGCTTCGTTCTGTCTTCCTTTTTATTTTTATGCTAGTCTAAAGGCAGAAGAACAATTAGGGGGAATAGATATGATAAAAGTTGTCTTTACTTACCGGACAAAAGAAAAGGATTTGCCGGAACTGATGGCGAAATTTGCTGAATCTGGAAGTAATCCGGAATTTCATTCGGAGGTTTCGAATCAAAAAATTGAGATGTTTAAACGCACGGACGGCGATGATGTTTTTGTTGTTTTGGATATTTATTATGCGTCGAAAGAGGACTATGAGGTGCGTACGACATTTGAACGTAGTCAGCCAAAATGGAATGCGATTTGGTTTTCGGATAATTTGAAACATGAGGAAGTATCGGTGGAGGTTTTTGACGTTATTTAATTTATTTTTTATTCAGCACCAGTTTATAAAAAGTTCATTTTTGACATGTAAAATGAAAGCAGAAAATCATTTGGAGCCCGTAAAATACGGTTCTTTTTTGAAAAGTAGGGAGAAAAATGCGGATACGTTCACGATTTTTAATTTCCTTTTTAGGAAGCCTGTTTGTTATTATCCTCGCGCTGATGGCGATTTTTGCAGTGGTTTTTTATGCAATAACGGGCGAGGCGCCTGTGCCGACAACGCTTTATAAAACTGCAACAGAGCAAAAAGCCATCACATTTGCGGAGCAGGAAGCGCTCATCACTTTGCGAAATACGGCGAAAGATGACCCGGCGAAATTACTCACGACAAATACAAAAAAGCAAATTACGGATTATGAAAAAAAAGGGGTAAAAATCGTGATCAGACGAGGAAACTCAATTTTGTATCACTCGGATGGACTAGTTGTCAAGTCGCTTCTTGTTCACGCCCCTAAGTTCGACACGGATAATATTTATACCCAAGGGACGATTGATAATAAGGGCAATTTATTTCGCTATTTAAAATTTGATTTCTATTTTCCAGACCAAGAAAAGGGTAGTGTGATGATTTTAAATCAGGAAAACAGTTTTTCCGAGTTTATGCAGAAATGGGGCGTTATTTTAATTAGCGCAATTCTTCTCCTTGCGATTTTGCTTCTTGTGCTGTTTAATCGGTCGCTCAATCGGTCGGTGATTCGGCCGCTTAGGGAATTAAATGCGAAAGTTAGTGCTATGCGGGGCGGGGACTTGAATGAGCCGCTCGTCATTTCGAGCCATGCGAAAGGGGAAGTGGACGACTTAGCGAATGAATTTGAGTCGCTGCGGTCAGCTTTACATGAGGCGAACAAGGAAAAAGAAAAGTACGAGGAGAACCGAAAAGAGCTGATCACGAGTATTTCGCATGACTTGAAGACGCCGATTACATCGATTATTGGATATGTAGAGGGGCTAAAAGACGGGGTCGCGAAGACGGCAGAACGGCAAAACCAATATCTCGGTATCATTCATAGTCAAGCGAAACATGTGGACCACCTAATTGATGAGCTATTTATTTTTTCTAAGCTCGATATGCATAAATTACCGTTTCAGTTCGAATCGATTCCGATTTATGATTTTTTGACGCATTTTGTTGACGAATACACGATTGAACTGGCGCAAAAAAACATCAAACTCGTAAGTGATTTTAAAGATGAACACATTTTTGTGCGTGCGGACCGGATGCAGCTTCGCCGTGTGCTCGACAATCTCGTTCAGAACAGCACGCGCTACATGGACAAAACGAACAAGGAAATCCGCTTGAGCTTGCGTAGCGGGGACTCGGAGGTCATCATTTCCGTCCAAGACAATGGGGTTGGTATGTCTAAAGCGGAAGTGGCGAAGATTTTTGATCGTTTTTACCGCGTGGAGAAATCCCGGAACCAAATGACCGGCGGCAGCGGTTTGGGGCTTGCGATTACGAAGGAAATTATTGCGGAACATGGCGGCGAAATTTGGGCGGAAAGCGCTGTGGGCGCTGGGACGACAATGTTCTTTACGCTAAAAAAGGGGGAGCGAAACCAATGAAACGCGTATTATTAGTGGAAGACGACCAAAATATTGCGGACTTGGAGCGCGATTATTTGGAAATCAATCAGTTTGCGGTGACGACGCGTTATGACGGCGAATCTGGTCTCACAGAAGGTTTAGAGGGCGATTATGATCTCATTATTTTAGATGTCATGCTGCCCAAATTGTCGGGCTTCGACGTATGCAAGTTGCTCCGCGAAAAAATTGAAACGCCGATTTTAATGGTGTCCGCGAAAAAAGAAGACATCGATAAAATTAGGGCGCTCGGATTAGGCGCAGATGATTACATCACCAAACCATTCAGCCCTAGCGAACTTGTCGCCCGTGTGAAAGCCCACCTTGCCCGTTTTGACCGGCTAACAAGTCGAAAGGAGAGCGCCGACCAAATTGTGATCCGCGACATTGAACTAGATGGCCGTTCACATAAAGTTTACGTTTCTGGCGAGGAAGTCACCTTTACAACGAAGGAATTCGAACTGTTGAAATTTTTGATGCAAAATGTAAACCAAGTTTTTAACAAAGAAGCGCTTTTTGAAAAAATCTGGGGTTTTGACGCCTTTGGTGATACTTCAACGGTTGTCGTGCATATTAAGCGCATTCGTGAAAAAATTGAGCTTGATTCTAAAAATCCGACCTATTTGGAGACTATTTGGGGTTCGGGTTACCGATTTAATGCCTAGAAAGTAGTGATAACCATGAAAAAAGTATTTTTTAGTCTTTTTAGCATCATGATTCTCGCTGCCTGTCAAAATGAGGCGAATTTAAAACCGGAAAAGACGAAAACGGAGGTTAAAACGATGGAAAAAGCTGAATTTGTGGACGGAACACTGCTTAAAGCCACAAGTGCCAATGATTTAGCGGCAGTGAAACACATTGTCGAAAATCAAGAGAATGTGGTCATTGATGAACAAAACGCGCAAGGGGAAACCCCACTTTTAATCGCAACGCATAAAAATTATCCAGAAATGGCCATCTATTTAATGGAAAACGGCGCCGACATAAACGTGCAAGACAGCATTCAAGACAGTCCGTTTTTATATGCCGGAGCACAGGGGCGAACTGAAATTTTAACTTTTATGCTAGAAAATAAAACGCCAGATGTGAAAAAAGTGAACCGATACGGCGGCAACGCATTGATTCCCGCCGCTGAAAAAGGTCATTTAGACAATGTGAAACTCCTTTTAGCTCACCCGTCAACTGATATTGACCATCAAAACAATTTTGGTTACACCGCGCTAATTGAAGCCGTCGCACTAACAGATGGCTCCAAACTGTATCAACAAATTGTCGCGGAACTTCTAGAAGGTGGCGCAAATAAAGAATTGCGTGACAATAACGGCATGACCGCACTTGATTACGCGAAACAACAGCAAAATCAGGCGATGATGGGTTTGTTGCAAGAATAAAAGAGCAGAAACGAATGTTTCTGCTCTTTTAAAACTTCTCCTTATGCTCCCTAAACCGCCGAATACTATGATTAAATACCTCAGATAGCATCAGCCCAGCCGCAATGGCACCTGCTACCATTGCGACTTGTACAGAAAAGCCAATTGCCACCGTATACTCGCCCAAAACAAAGTTTCTTACAGCTTGAAAAGCCAAACTTCCGGGAACAAGCGGCACAATACCGGGAACGTTGAAAATTGTAATCGGCATATGCTTATATTTTGCGAAAAAGTGACTCGCCACCGCGACGACGAAAGCGCCCGCAATTGTGGCCATCACCGTTCCGCTACCAAATTTATTTAAAGCATAAAAAAGCATCCAACCAAAAGCGCCCGTAAGTCCGCACGCATTCAGTGCCTTTTTAGGGACATTCGTAATAATCGCGAACGTGACCGTTGCTAAGTAACTAAAAATAAATTGAACAAGAATCGTTAAAATCATGAAAGCCCCTCCTCACGTGAAAAAGCGGAAAACAACCGCAATCCCAATTCCAATCGCACCAGAAGTTAAAAGCGCCTCCGTCCCGCGCGCCATTCCACTAAGCAAGTGCCCCGCCAGCAAATCCCGCACCGCATTCGTAATCGGGACACCCGGAACAAGCGGCATAACACCACCAATAATAATTTTGTCTAAATTAACGCCAAGATGAACGTGTACAACAAAAACAGCGAGAATACCGACAATAAACGAGGCGAAAAATTCAGCTAAAAACTTCACTTTCAACCATTCGGCCGTGTAGTAAAAAATAATGAAGCCAGTCGCGCCAATTAAACACGTACTAATGAAATCCACTAATGAACCACCAAAAATAATCATCAGCGCGCCGCTCACAAGACCCGCCGATAAAATTTGCAGCCAAAGCGGGAAGAAGCGTGTATCGTATTCTAATTTTTTTAAACTGGTATTTAGTTCTTCTAATGAAATATGGTTAGCCGCGAATTCGCGGGAAAGATCATTGACTAGGGAAACTTTTTCCAAATTGATAGTTCTTGTTGGAATCGGTTGTAATTGGAGGTTGTGTTCGCCTTCAACGGACATGAAAATCCCAGTTGGCGTCGCAAAACTAACGCCTTTTTTTTGAGTTGCAGCATCGGCAATTCGGTTCATCGTATCTTCCACACGATAAATTTCCGCGCCACTCTCCATCATGATTTTACCGGCCATTAGGCAAGTTTCGAGCATAAAATCTCGATTTTTCTCCAAAAAAAATCCCTCCTTTTTAAAAAAAATAAGCACTGTACTTTATCCTAACCTAGATTACTAAGAAATTCTAGTCTTTTTATGTATAAATTGTGGAGTTTGGGGGTAAAGAATAACTATATTTAGCTGATTATAGGGGGATATTTATGTTTACGTATGATATTTATGAGCCAATCGGAAGGAAAGATGGTGAAACTTTTCCTGTTATTTTTGCTCTCCATGGGTTTGGCGGAGACGAATTAGATGTACCAGGCGTTTTAGAAATTATGATGGATCGTTACGTTGTTGTTGCACTTCGTGGTAAGGTGGAATATGGCCCAAGCTATGGTTTTTACCACATGGCGACAGAAGGTGAACCAAGCGCGAATGAAATTCATGAAGTTTCAAAAGAAGTCCTGCAATTTATGCACGATATTATAACAAAATACGATACCATTAATGAAAAAGATACTTTTCTGGTCGGCTTTGACCAAGGGGCAATGGTTACACTCGATTTAATGTTACGTTACGGTGGCAAAATAAGCGGTGCAGCACTTCTTAGTTCGCGCTTTTTAGCCTATACAAAAGATTTACCCCAAAATTTACTTTTGAAAAACACACCGTTTTTTGTGGCACACGGAACGCAAGATATCGCAGTACCAATTGAAGAAGCAGAAAACTTAACACGCTTTCTAAAAACCATCTCGAATAAAGTCGAGTTTCATAGCTTTTTTACAGGCCATCATTTAAAAGAAGCCGAAGAAGACGAGCTCGAAATTTGGCTGGATAAACTCGTTCAACCGAAAACGCAAAAAAAATAAGAATAGGGGAATTTTTCCCTACTCTTATTTTTTTGTTTAGATATCAAGTTCCAAAATGAGCACTTTTAAGTAGTTGCCTTCTGGAAATTCAGGGTGGACTTTAAAATCACTTGGAAGCGTGTGCGTTTCACGGATTTTGAAAGTACGCTTGCTTTCTTTAAAGGCAGCCGAAATGATTTCTTTAAACTTTTTGAGTGAAAAATTCGCATAGTTTGTCGAGGCAATGATGGTGCCATTTGGTGCTGTAATGCTAATTAATTCTTCCATTAGTGTTCCGTAATCTTTTGCGACACTAAACGTGATTTTCTTTGTACGCGCAAAGCTTGGTGGGTCGGCGATGACTAAATCGAACAGCATATTTTTTCGTTTGGCGAACTTCATGTATTCGAATACGTCCCACACTAAAATCGATTGTTCTTCGGGATTAAAACCGTTCACAACAAATTGTTCGCTCGTTTTGGCCACGCTTCGTTTTGCAACATCCACGCTTGTCGTATTTAATGCGCCGCCGTACAAAGCCGCAACGGAAAATGCGCCCGTGTAGGAAAATGTATTCAGCACGTTTTTTTGACTAGCAAATTCTTCCATGATTCGCCGTCTGACATTGCGCTGATCAAGGAAAATCCCCGTCATCCACCCATCATTTAAATAGGTCGCGTACGTCATGCCGTTTTCTTTCACAAGTAACGGAAATTCTGGCACGTCACCGCCAACAAAATCGTGTGTGTTTTCCTCCCGGAGAAATCTCTTTTTCTCGTAAATGCCTTTCACAAAAGGTTGGTCAAACATGGCGCGCAAAAGCGCTTTTTGGTAGCTGTAAATCCCCGCGCTGTACCACTGCAGAAGCAGAAAGCCATCATAATAATCAATCGTTAGACCACCAAGTCCGTCACCTTCTCCGTTAAAAAGGCGAAAAGCCGTTGTGGTGTCATCGTGAAAAAGTTCCTGCCGATTTTGTACCGCTTCCTGTAAAAGTGCGCGAAAAAACTCGGTAGACAGCGTTTCGTCTTCATTGCGGGAGAAAACCCAGCCATCCCCCTTATTTTGTTTCCCGTAATACGCTTTCCCAAGAAACGCTTTATTCGGCGACACAAGACGCAAAATTTGTCCTTCCGCAATTTGCTTTGGCCAATTCACAATCATTTCGCGCTGCACGAGTGGGAACCCGCTCTGATATCGCTTCACATATTTAGGTGCCACTTGCAAAGTTAGTTCTTCCATCTAATCACTCCATAAAAAAGCTTCCTACACATTGTAGGAAGCTTTAGACTGTGTTCCAATTAGAAATTAGCTACGCGACCAAAACCTACAAGGTATTTGCCCCAGCCAGTTCCATAAATATTGTCATATTTCACGCCAGCGTTTTGTGCGTTGATCATTTGACCGCCACCAACATAAATCCCAACGTGTGAAATACCACTACCATAATCGAAGAATACTAAATCGCCTGGTTTCGCTTGAGCAGCAGAAACTTTCGTTGCTTGAGCATACTGGGAACCAGATGTGCGAGATAAATTCACGCCGATTTTAGAAAATACGTATTTAGTGTAACCAGAGCAATCGAATGTAGTAGGGCCATTTCCACCCCAGCTATAACTTTTACCCAAGTGCTTTTGCGCTTCAGCAATTAAAGCGCTGTAGCTCGAACTTGAGCTTGCTTGGCTAGAACCAGTATTTGTGTTTTGACTTGGTTTGCTTGTATTTGAAGTCGTATTTGTTGGTGTCGATACGTTAGTAGCAGGAACAGTGCCTTTTACTTTAAGTACTTGCCCAACTTGTAAATTATCACTTGTTAGCCCATTTAAAGCTTTTAATTTCGAAACGCTAGTACCAAAAATGCTAGCAATTTTACTTAAAGAATCACCGCTACGAACCGTATAGCTCGATGCATTTGTATTGATAGAAGGTGGTGCTTGTGGCGTTTCTACTTTAGCAGGCGCTTGTGTTGTCGTCTCTTGTTTAGGCGCTTCTGCTTTTTCAGTTTGAGCAGGTGCAGCAGCTTTCACTTCACCTTTAACTTTTAAAACGTCCCCAACAACGATAGCATCACTAGAAAGGTTGTTTAAAGCTTTCAAATTAGCAACAGAAGTACCGAAAAGACCCGCAATTTTGCTTAAAGAATCGCCACTTTTAACCGTGTAGCTAGACGCATTCACATCAACAGACGGTACCGCTACTTGTTCAGCAGCAGGCGCTTTAGTTGTTTCTTTTTCAGCCACTTGGCTTGTTTCAGCCGGAGCAGTTGTTGCTTGTTTCGGTGCAACCGTTTTGGCAGCACTTTCTTTTACAGCTAAGTTTTGTCCAACGTAAATAGAAGAAGAGGATAAATTATTCCAAGACATAATATTTTGGACAGAAGTACCAAATTTAACTGACAGCGCCCAAAGCGTGTCACCACTTTTAACCGTGTAAGTAGAAAGATTAGCTTCTTCGACTACAGGAGCAGTTTTTTGTTCACTAGCTGGTTGAGTAGTTTCCTTTTCCACTTTTGGAGCAGGAGCAGCCACTTTTGCTTCACCTAAGAATTTTCCATTTACATAACCTGTTTTTCCGTCAGCAAATGTAATTTTATTCCAGCCGTTTGCTTCAGTAGATTCAACAGTTACTTTTGTACCACCTTTAAGCGATGTTACAATTTGATTGTCTACGCTAGGCCCTTTACGGACGTTTAACCAAGTTGCAGAAACAGATTTCTCAGATTTTTCTTCTTTTACTTCACTCACGACAAGTTTTTGACCCGGAAAAATCTTATCTGAATCCAAATTGTTTAATTGTTTTAAAGAATCAACAGTCGTATCATTGGCTTCCGCAATTCCCCATAATGTATCACCAGACTCCACAACAACACTGCTAGCAGAGGCAATTGTTGGAGCCGCAAAAGCTGTTACGGCAATCCCCGCAGTAGCAGTAGCGATAGTCGCTTTTTTCATATTTGTATAACCCCTCTCTTTTCAAAAAACTCAGTTAAAACTTGTATGTATACCGATTAATACCCATTTTACCCAGTTTAAAGCTAAAAAACAAACAAGCGAATGATTTCAAAACGAGGAATATCGGACTATACCAGCTTGTTGTAATAAAGCTGTAATGAAAGAAGGACACGAACGTATATTCCTCGGTCTTCTGACGTATTGCCATGGAACTTTTGGTTGAGAAACAAAAGTTGCTAAAGGTTGAACAAAGTTTCGTAAAAGGAAACCTATTTTAAAAAGACAATAGAAAAATTTAATCAAATTGTAATATTCATTTTTATGAATGATTTATAAAAAAAGAATGTCCATTTTGCAGGGCGTAAAATGAAGACGTAGTGAGACTTTCCGTTTCATGTAACATAAACAAACATTAAATACTCTAAAATAATTCATGAATGATGTATAATAACTTTACGGAGGGGAAAAAATGAAACAGAATTTTGATGATCGCAAAATCGTTCGCGAATATCGCGAAATCGCGCGACAAATTGTTCGCAAAGAAGGTTTATACATCAACATGGAACAAGCCGAATTGCAGGAGCAGACGCGAATTTGGCGCGAAAAATTTGAAACGCAAGAAATGACTTTACGAGATAAAATTAATATTTTTGCCCTTGTCAGAGAAGCAGCAAAACGAATTGTGGGCTTAGAAGCTGTTATTGTCCAACTCATTGGAGCCCTCGTTTTAGGTGACGGTAAAATCGCCGAAATGAAAACTGGGGAAGGAAAAACCCTCGTTTCACTTTTCGTCATGTACATAGAAGTTTTGCGTTCAGGGCGGGTGCATTTAATTACAGCCAATGAATATTTGGCACGACGCGACCGCGAAGAAATTGGACAGGTACTTGAATATTTAGGGATTTCAGTTGCGCTTAATGTAGCTGGATTAGAGAAGGACCAAAAAAAAGCAATTTATACTGCGGATGTTATTTACGGCACCGCTTCTGAATTTGGCTTTGACTACTTGCGCGACAACATGGTGCGGCAGCTAGACGATAAAGTTCAGACAGGCCTAGATTTCGTTTTAATCGATGAAGCGGATTCGATTTTAATTGATGAGGCGCGCACACCGCTTCTTATTTCGGATCATAAAGAAGAAGACTTAACAATGTATGAAAAAGCCAATAAGTTGATGGCGAAAATGTTAAAAGATGATTATGAAATTGATGAACATAAAAGGCTCGTCTGGCTAAACGATGCAGGAATTGAAAAGGCTGAAATGTTTTGGAAAGTAGATTCGCTCTATGCGGCGAAAAACCAGCCGTTATTGCGCATTACGATGCTGCTTCTTCGTGCACATCATTTGATGCATAAAGATAAAGATTATGTTGTACTTAATGACGAAGTGCTCATTGTTGATCCGCACACTGGGCGGGCGCTTCCGGGACGCCGTTTTAATGACGGGCTCCATCAGGCCATTGAGGCTAAAGAAGGCGTAACAGTCAACGAAGAATCGCGTACACTTGCGACTATTACAATACAAAACTACTTTAGGATGTATAAAAAAATCGCTGGAATGACCGGCACAGCCAAAACGGAAGAAGAGGAATTTAGGCAGATTTACGGCCTCGATGTGGTAGTCATCCCAACCAATTTGCGAGTGAACCGAGAAGACATGCCAGACGATGTATTTTATTCCAAAAAAGAAAAAGGGCGTGCGATTGTTTACGAAGTGTCGTGGCGCTATGAGAAGGGCCAGCCAACCCTAATTGGGACCTCATCAATCAAAAGCAATGAGTGGATTAGCGAATTGCTAACAAACGCGGGTATCCCGCATCAAGTGTTAAATGCGAAAAACCATGCGCAAGAGGCCGAAATTATTGCGCGTGCAGGTGAACCTGGTATGGTGACACTTGCGACGAACATGGCGGGACGCGGAACCGATATTAAGCTTAGTCCAAGCGTTCATAAGCTTGGCGGTCTTGCTGTCATCGGCACGGAGCGACATGAGAGCCGCCGAATTGATTTGCAGCTAATGGGGCGCTCAGGTAGACGTGGGGACCCGGGTTTCAGCAAATTCATGGTGTCTATCGAAGACGACTTGTTAGAGCAATTTGATAGTAAGAAATGGGAAAAATATCGTTTCAAATTGAAGCGTCGCCACCCAAAAGACGGCAAGCCCGTTAACTCATCAAGAATTAATGGCTTTATTTTAGATGCACAAAAACGGATTGAAGGCGCCAATTATGACCTTCGAAAAGATCTTTTATCGTATGATGAAGTGATTGATTTGCAGCGCAAGATGGTTTACAAAGAACGCGACCGCCTGTTAGAGCAACACCGGTTAGAAATTTCTTCTGAAAAAATCTTGTTAGAAGTTGCTGAACGAACGTTTCGTGAGGCCAAGGACGAATTTGAACAAGAAGAACTTTATGAGCGGCAAAAAGAGCTGCTTGGTGGAACGAAATTTCCGTATACTTTTGATGAAGTGACATTGATGGAACCGGAAGAAGTAGGCAAGAAAATTCTGGAATGGCATCAAAAACAGCGCCGGAAATTTCCTGTGAATACGATTAGCATGATTGAAAAAGAGGTATATTTAAATTTGATGGATCAAATGTGGGTTATCCATTTAGATGAAATGGTGCAACTACGCGAAGGGATTCATTTGCGTGCATACGGGCAGCTTGATCCGCTCGTGATGTATCAAAAAGAAGGCGCCCATTTATTCGAGAAATTTCAAGCGGACTATCATTTCTTTTTCGCGCATGCGCTTTTAGAACTCGACCCAGATGGACTTATTATGGGCTAAATTTTCCTTCTTAAGACTGATTTTTGGCTGAAAAGGGGATTTTAACGAGAATTTTTAGCAAAAGGTCAGTATAATGGATAAAAAAAGTAGGTGAAAAGATGAAAGGAACATTTTCCAAGTTTAAACAATTTTTTATTGAAAATAAATTTGTATTAGGGCTACTCATTTTTTTACTAGTGGCGCTCGATATTTATGTGCTCACGAAAATATCGTTTATTTTTCACCCGCTGATGGTTGTGCTCGAAACAATTGCGGCGCCCATCATTTTAGCAGGTATTTCGTATTATCTTTTCAACCCGATAATTGATTTTTTAGAGCGGAAAGGTTGGCATCGTGGCTGGGCAATTGGGCTTCTGTACATTGTTATCATCGGCATTATCGTGATTGTTTTCAGTTTTGTCATTCCAGCTGTTCGGGATCAAATCGTGAGTTTGGTCAAAACATTTCCTACATATTGGAACCAAATTACGGACAGATTTAACGAGTTTACCCAGTCCCCACTTTTTGATCAAATAAAAGAACGAATTTCGAACAATATGAGCGACATCATGAAAACATTTTCTGAAAAGGGAACGAGCTTTGTAAATAGCGCGATTGACAGCATCGGGAATATTGTTGGAACAGTAACGGAAGTTGTCCTTGCGATTGTCACTACGCCACTTGTGCTTTTCTATTTGTTGAAAGATGGGAAAAAGCTGCCGGATTTCATTTTAAAAATGCTTCCAGTGAATGGACGCGCACATACGCGACAAGTGTTCTCTGAAGCAAACCACCAAATCAGTTCCTACATTCGCGGTCAGATTATCGTAAGTTTCTGCATTGGGATTCTGCTTTTCATCGGCTATCTCATCATCGGACTTCCTTACGCTCTCACGCTAGCGATTATTGCGGCCTTTACAAGTATTGTGCCGTATTTAGGACCAGCAATTGCGATTACGCCGGCGCTTATTATCGCTACCGTCACTTCTCCGTGGTTGCTACTTAAACTGATTGTTGTCTGGGTTGTCGTACAACTTCTCGAAGGGAAATTTATTTCGCCACAAGTGATGGGCAAATCGCTCAAAGTGCATCCGATTACGATTTTATTCGTCATCCTCGTTTCGGGAAAACTATTTGGCGTTTTAGGCGTTATCTTCGCAGTACCAGGCTACGCCGTACTAAAAGTTATCGTAACTCACATTTTCATCTGGTTTAAACGAGTTTCCGGACTATACGGCGAACAACCAGAAAGCGAATACGAGCAAATTGAATCGAAAAAGGATTAAATAAAAATAAGGTAGACAAAAACGTCTACCTTATTTTACTTAGAAAAGAGATATTTAGTTTAGGCGGGTGATAATATGCGTGTATTTGCAGGAGTTCTTTCAATTCAAGGCTCGATTTTAGGGCTTTTATCTTGGTTTGCCAAATCTGATGTCCCACCAGAGAGTCTTTTTGGAATGCCAGAAAATCTTGCTAAAGCAGCGGGGTTCATTTTATCAGTTGCCATGTTTATCGCTGGCATTTTAATTATTTTAGCTAAAGAAAATGACTTTTTTCTATTTGTCGCTTTAATTCTATGGGTGTTCGGCATTATTATAGGATTGCTCTTTTCACCAAGCTTTTCAGGCGTTTACTTTCGCCCGATTTGCTGCTTCATCTGCCTGTTAATTGGCGCCTATATTTTCACCGACTACACCCGTAAAAAACATTAAACAATTTTGTTTAGAAAACGAATTGCGGCTTCATACGCAAGGCGCCCGTCTGTTTCAGGCGTGTTCGTATCAAAATCATGCGGCAAATTGTGTACGGTGTAAAGTTCACTTTCTAGCGTGCCATTTTTAAGCGTCTCCGACTCAGAAATTGGTACATCTTGGTCAGCAAAACTATGGGCCAAAAAAAGTGGCGGCAGAAAATGAAAATCGCGCTCGGGAACTAAATCGAATGTGTCAATAGTTTGTATTTCAGCGTTTTCCCCAAAAACAAGCTCTTGCCATACCCCGTTTTGTCTCGCGTAAATATAAAGCGGGTAGCGGCTATCAACGGAACCTGTGACAATTGGTTCGGGATGAATCATCGTGTCTTTTAGCGAGTCGCTAATTTTCGGGAAGGATTGAAAGTAAGCAGTTTCTTCGTGCAAGAAAGCGGCATTTACTGTAAAATAGCCGTAGAAAGACAAAACCGCAAATGGATGTGGCAAAGTTGGATCGGTTGCCGCGAGCAGTGCAAGAAAAGCACCGGCTGAACGACCGAACAATGCAAAATCATTTTGTGGAAGTGACAGCGTTTCCGTTGCTTCTTTTTCAAACCATAAAATGGCATCCTGGATATCTTCGTAAATTTCTGGCAGTTTCGTTTCAGGCGCGAGCCGGTAGTCGACCAGTAAAAGGTTGTATCCGCCGTCCAAAAATTGCTGGATGTAGGCCTTGTCTAGGTCGCTCCTAGTGCCGTATAATAGGCCGCCACCGTGAAAATAAATGACCGTTTTAGCACTTGGCGTATCTCGCGTTATGAGGTCTGCGGCTAATTTTAGGCCATTTTTTTCAGAAAAAATAAAGGTTTTTTGATTCACTGTAACAACTCCCTTCCCTTTTAGTGTATGACGTGTTTGTTTAAAATGCTAGTGTTTTCATTTCGGCATTTTGGGGGATAAGGAGAGAGTATAAAACTTGAAGGAGGAAATTGGCATGAAAAAAGAAAAATCTGTCATCATTATGAATTTCTCAGAGGAAAGTGTTGCTTATCAAGGCTTTTCGGAGATGAAACGTCTACATACGGAAGGGAAAATTCGCGGCTATCAAATGGCTGTTTTAAAGCATGATAAAGGTGCTAAACTAAATGCAAAAGATTTTATCGATTTTACTGGGGCGGATAAAAATATAAAAGATAGCCTGATTGGTATGCTTATCGGCATTCTAGGCGGTCCTTTAGGCGTTTTACTCGGCTGGGTAGTAGGTAGCGTTGTTGGCTCCATGCAAGATGCCGGGGAAGTAAAAAGTGCGATGACTGTTTTTGAAAAAACGCTTGAAACAATTCCAGAAGGCGCAACCGGCATCATTTTAATTGCAACAGAAACAGATCGCGAAATCGTCAATGATGTTGTTTACGGCGACCTAAAAGGAAATATTGCGCGCATGGACGAAGAACTTGTTCAAAACGAAATTCGTGAAGCGCAAGCAGCTGAACAAGCAGCAGGCGACACGGCGAAGAAAAAATGGTTTAAGAAATAAGAATTTAGCTTGCGGGCACAACAAAACGTAATACGCAAAATTAGATAGGCACTAGAGAAACTAAAATTTCTAGTGCTTTTTTATTAAAATGAAAATGATAACGCTTTACTCAAAATTCGCTATTTTCAATGCAAATGAAACGTGATACAATGAACAAGTTATTGCACTTTTAAATCGTGAATATTAAATTTATTTGAGTTGGAGATGAAAGATTTGGATATCGAAAGTAGTCCATTAATGCAGAAGATTGATTACAGCACGAAGAAGAAAATTGATTTAGTAAATAATAGTGTTATTCGCTATATCGTTCGTGCCATGCTGGCTTGTTTATTCCTCACACTAGGTACAGCAGTCGCCGTTATGATTGGTGATAAAGTGGACCATTACGCACTTGGGCTTGGCAAAATTGTGTATGCCTTTATGTTTAGCTGGTCGCTCGTGATGATTATTTACATGAACGCTGAACTGGGGACATCAAATATGATGTATATGACAACAGGCGTTTACCAAAAAATTGTACGTCCAGGAAAAGCGCTACAAATTTTATTCCTTTGCGTTATTTTCAACTTAATTGGTGGTATTTGTGCGGGATATCTTGTTTCCTTAACATCGACATTCCATAATTTACCTGCTGATCACTTTTTATTCACAGCAGTAAGTGGAAAGCTTGAAAAGGCACCTATGCAAATTTTTGTAGAAGGAATTTTTGCTAATATCGTTGTAAATACAGCGGTGTTATGTACGCTTCGTATGAAAGACGATGCTGGAAAAGTCATCGCCATGATTTTCATCATTTTCATTTTCGCTTTCTTAGGATTTGAGCACGTTATCGCAAACTTTTCTTCGTTCTCGCTTGCGTTCTTTGCCTCAGGTGGCCATTTAGCAGCGATGACAGCTGGAAGTGTTGCGACAAACTTATCACTCGCTTTCTTAGGAAACTTTGTAGGTGGAGGCCTTGTGATTGGTTTAGGCTATGCTTGGCTAAACCGTACAAAATCAATTTATAAAGACTAAAAACATCCTTTTGGGTGTTTTTTAGTCTTTAGAAAAGAGGGGAAAAAATGAAATATGCTTTTAAACTGGCAATAAATGCTGATTTAAGTTTGGTAAGTCCAAGCATTTATACGGCAGAAGCTATCTATCAGGCACTAGATAATGACCGCGAACATTTACGAACTTATTTGGACTTTGTTGATAAAACAACGAGCATAGAGGACGAGGAAGCCTATATAAAAATGAAGCTCAGCGGCGAGATAAATGGCACAGATCGACTGTTTTTCATCGCTTATCAAGAAAAAATAGTTGGTTCTATCGACTTTCATTTTATGGATTTGAATAACCAGACTGCAGAAATCGGCTATTGGGTCGCTTCCCAGTACTGCGGCAAAAATATCGCAACAGATACCGTCCAAACCCTTTGCAAAATCGCTTTTGATGAAATGGGATTAAACAGACTTACAATTGTAGCCGATGTAGAAAATAAACCGAGCAACCGTGTAGCCGTTAAATGTGGCTTTAAAAAAGAAGGAACTTTCAGACAGAGTAAAAAAGTTTATAATGAATTAAGAGATTTTAATATGTATGCTTTACTTAAGGAAGAATTTTAAGACTTAACTCCCGTTTTGATTAAATTGAAGCGGGAGTTTTGATGTATAATAAAAAGTTAATTTATTCGCATTCTTCATACTCGCTTTTTAATTTAGATTATGGTATATTTTGGTTGTATTTTTCAGATTATTGTACGGGAGAAGTGTGTAGAAATGGAGAAATATGTGAGTTTTGCGCGCGTTATTGTCTTTATCTGTATCGTTTTACCAGCTTGTATCCCGCTCTTTTTCAGACGGCATAAAGAGGAAGAAATACTCGAAGAAGATGACTTGAAAAATTTTGAAAAAGATGAAAACGGGGAATACCCATGGGAGAAGCAACATAATAATAAAAATATATAATCAGGCTGATGATAAGCGGCGTTCTTTGGCGTTCTTGCCTGCTAATTTCATCATTTGTTGTCTGTCTGATTAAGGTGGGGTAGCAGTTTTCTACAATCTAGCCTTTTTAGGGAAAAGGAGACTATTATGGAAAAAACATTGCAAATTCAAGAAATCGTAAAGCACTTGGACGATTATCTCCCCGGACAGTTTTTAAATGACGAATTGCGTCCAAACCATCTGACACAAGTTGAATATCAAAACGTTAAATTAAGTACGGATCCTAATTTGTTAGCGGAAACTATGTTTATTGCTATCTCGAATGAGCGCAGAGACTATGTGAATCGAAAACCCGTTAATTGGACCGACGGTAACGCGCAAATTCAAGGAATGGAACAATCATTAGGTTTAATCGTAACCGAAACGCCAATCGAAAGTGCGCGCCACACCACACCACAGTTTATCGTTGAAAATAGTTGGACGTTTATGCTTGAATTCGCCAAGCTGCTGCGCGCTGACTTCCAAAAACCCGTCATCGCCATTACCGGTTCCGTCGGGAAAACCACTACTAGAATGCTCCTCACACATGTATTTAGCGACCAAAACGTGCTCGAAAACCGCGGCAATCACAATACCCGCTTCGCAATACCGCTTTACATGGCACAACTCATTCAAAACCCAGATATTCTAAATCTCGAAGTTTCATTAAACGCGCTAAACGGCTTTGACACGGGCTCCATGTCGAAACTCATCAAGCCGAACATCGTCATCATCACGTCAATTGGCGAGGCGCACCTAAGTTCGATGAAAGACACGAAAACCATCGCACTGTATAAAGCTAAAGTGTTGGAAGGGGCTAATGAAGATACGGTCGTCATTTTGAACGCAGATATTGGCAAAGAAGAACGCGAAATTCTATTAAACAAAGCGAAAAAATATACGAATCGTGTATTGACATACTCGGCGAGGAACAATGCGGCGGACGTTAGATTGATAAGCGTAAAACATGAAAAGTTTTATGATGAACTGGAAATTGCGTTTTTTGAGGAGAAACTTACATATTGTTTGCCGACTGGTTCGACGGGCCTCATTGAAAACAGTTTGGCGGCGCTACTTGCGTACTGGCAAATTGCTGGCGAAACAAACGGGGCGATTGCTAAAATGGAAACGTTCAAGCCGCTACCAAAAACGATGGAAATGATTCCACTCGCTTTACCAAATGGCGGATTTGCCTATATGGTGGATGATTCGCATAATGCGGCGGTGCCTTCGATGCTGAATGCGATTGATTATTTTAAGTCGCACAAGCAATTTTATCGCGGGAAATCGGTTTTAATCGTTGGACAAATTGCGGATTTAGGGGAGAAAGGTCCTGAAGTGCACGTTAAAATTATGAAGGACGTGCTAGGCAGTGACGCCGATTATATTTTTGGTTATGGCAGCTTGTTTGAAGGTTTGTTTAAACAAAACCAAAATGAGCGAATTCGGTGGTTCAGCAATTTAGTGGACTTGCGAAGCCTCTTGCGCGACATTTTGACGGAAGATAGTTTGCTCGTGTTGAAGGGTTCTGTGACGGGTAGCGATTTCCATAAATTGGGTGGCTTGCTGAAAAGGGAATACCAAAAAAGAGAAGGCTAAAATGCCTTCTCTTCTGTTTTTTGAAGCAAAAACTCGGATAGGATTGGGGCGAATTTTGGGACTTCGGATTGGACTAAAAAGGCGTCGTGTCCGTAGTCGGAATCAATTTCGTGGTAGGAAACTGGGACGCCGGCTGTTTTTAAGAGTTCGAAATCGCGTCTTAGGTCGCGAATGCGGAAAAGCTGGTCGGACGTAATGCCAATTAAAAGGTAAGGCACTTGAATGTGCGTATAAGATGGCGCTGCCCCGTCTTGACTGCGGATGACATCGAACAGGTCAATCGCCTTTGTCAAATAAAGGTAGCTGTTAGCGTCAAAGCGTTCGACAAAGCTGTCACCTTGATATTGTAAATAGGATTCGATTTGGAAATGTTCTTTGGAGAAGGTGTCTTTCGAGCTTTCGTCCACTGTGAAGCGTTCAAAGCGCTGGGAGAAAAGTTCGCTTGTGCGATACGTCATCATGCCAACCATGCGAGCGGTTGCGAGGCCGCCTTCTGGTTGTGTGAGATAGTTGCCATCGTTGAATTCAGGGTCGTTTAAAATCGCCATTCGCTGGATAAGATTAAATCCGATGGCATCAGGGCTTGCCGCAAGTGGTGAGGCGATATTGATGACGGAACTGACGGCGTCCGAGTAGCTCACAGCCCATTCCGTTGCCTGCATGCCGCCCATTGATCCACCAATGACGGCTTTTAATTTTGTGATGCCAAGCGTTTTGATGAGTTCATATTGAACGCGAACGATATCTTTTACACTAAAACGTGGGAATGATAGGCGATACTGTGCGCCTGTGTCTGGATTGACGGACGAAGGGCCTGTCGAGCCGCTACAGCCGCCAAATACGTTCGTGCAAATAATAAAATAGCGCTTTGTGTCGAGTGCTTTTCCTGGGCCAATGTAATCGTCCCACCAGCCTGGTGCGTCAGTTTCGTGATGCTTCGCCGCATGGGCGGTTCCGGTAAGTGCATGTTCAAGCAAAATCACATTCGTTTTATCATCATTTAGTGTTCCGTAGGTTTCATAACCGATTTCAATCGGCTGAAGTCTTGCTCCGTTTTCCAAAATAAAAGCTTCTTTTTGAAATAATAATTGTTGTTTTAATCCCATTTTTAGACACCCTTTCATGAAGTTGATACGTGCGGAGCGTGCAAAAAACCCCTCCTAGCAAAAAATAAGCCAGAAGGGGTAGATATGTAAGAACGACTACCGACTTATCTTTCAGAATTAACTGCTGGAATTAGCACCGTGATCATTTGTCCGGTTGCTAAGGCTTCATCGGGCCAGTCCCTCCGCCTTTCTTGATAAGAAAACATATGAAATTAAGTTTAATCATAAGCGTGTTCAGACAATTTGTCAAGCAGGCGGAAAAGTTGTTTTTCTGTTTTTTAGGCTGATAAAATGGAGTAGGGGTGCTGGAAATGAAATTTAAGATTGTTAAACGAAAAATTCACGATATTCCAGTTTTGGAAATTACGAGTAAGACGAGCGTAGACAAGCCGCTACCTTTAGCGATTTATTATCATGGCTGGCAGACAAGCAAAGAACTCGTTTTAACACAGGGGAGAAAGCTAGCGAGTCGAGGGTTCAGGGTGTGCCTTCCGGACGCGCCAAACCACGGTGAGCGCCACCAAACTGTGTCCTCGGTCATTTCCTTAACATTTTGGAACAGCATTCAAGGAAATTTAGCAGAATACGAATTTATTCGCGACCATTATTTGGCGCAAAGTCTCACGACAGAAATTTTTGTCGGCGGCGTTTCGATGGGCGGCATTACCACGTGCGCGCTCCTAACGCATCACCCTGAAATCAAGGCAGCAGCTTGCATCATGGGCGAACCAAGCCCACTCAGTTTTCGCGCCCGCACCATTAGCCGGGCTAGTGAACGCCAAATTAAACTCCCGAGTGATTATGCGGATTTACTCGCTTGGCAAGAAAACTACGATTTGGATAGAAAGCCAGAAACCTTAGCGGGACGCCCGCTTTATATTTGGCATGGCACAGAAGACTGGAAAATCCCAATTGAAACCGTAAAAAACTTCGTCAAAAAAAATGCACCTAAGCCATACGGCGCAAATATTAAATTTGAAATTGGAGAAGGCGAAGGACATCTCGTTCAAATCGCCATTATGGATAAAGTGGCTGATTTTTTAGGCGGGGTCATAAAAGTTCAAAATGAAAAGAAATCATGAAAATCGTGAATTAAATTACACATAAAAAGTATAATTTTATATCTCTTTGTGACAAATATGTAAATTAAACTTAAATAGGTTTACACTTACGTAAAACGTGGTAAACTTATCTAGTGTTTACATAAATCATTAGGGAGGCAAAAAATGAAAACTTTTACTCGAATTTTATTACTAATTGCAGGAATTGCTATGATTGGCTTGGGAGTTTGGTTAATGTTCCACCCGCTTGTATCGCTATTAACATTTAGTTTTACAATTGCGTTTGTACTTCTAGTTTCAGGTATTTTTCATATTATTTCCTACTTTTCAAATCGCAAAGCGCAACATGTTTCTGGCTGGGTGCTAGCAGAAGGGATTTTATCTACTTTACTAGGTATCTTCCTACTATTTGACCAAATCGAAGGTGCTGCAACACTTGTACTTGTTTTTGCAATGTGGGTACTTTTTGCAGGTATTATGCGTACAATTGGCGCATTTGCTGCGAAACAAAACAACGTTCAAGGTTGGGGCTGGATTTTAACAATGGGTATTATCGGTATTCTTGTCGGTTTTATCGCGTTGTTCAACCCAGTAGTAAGCCTAGTTGGGATTGTATTTATTACAGGTACATTCTTTATTGTTGAAGGAATTGGCGCAATTTCTACTTTCTTCATCATGGGTAAAATGGATAAATAATTTCGAATACAAGGCGGTTGAGTATAGCTCAATCGCTTTTTTTGTGCACTCAAATGAAATGTTTTGAAAGAAAGTGATTGATTTTGACGGGAATAGATGTTATGATAACGGTGAACGGAGGGAATGAAATGTTAAATGCTGAGCGGAAAGAGAAAATTTTAGACATGCTGGAAAGCCTTGGTGTTGTAAAACTTTCAGAACTTGTAGCTAGTTTGAATTCATCTGAATCAACTATTAGGCGCGATTTGATTGAAATGGAAGAAGATGGATTACTAGAACGCGTACACGGCGGGGCGAAACTTTTGAAGCAACACAATTTGGAGCCAAGTATGGATGAGAAAACATTCAAACACGTTCATAGTAAGCAACAGATTGCAAAACGGGCAGCGGAGCTTGTTGCAGAAAATGATTGTATTTATTTAGACGCAGGTTCTACAACTATCGAAATGATTCCCTTTTTAGCAGATAAAAAAATTACGGTTGTGACGAATGGTTTAGGTCATGTTGAGCGGCTCGTCAATTTGCAGGTGGATGCTTATTTACTCGGTGGCAAAATGAAAGTGCATACAAAAGCCGTTGTTGGTGCGGTGGCGCTTGATAACATTGGAAACTATCATTTCGATAAGGTGTTCATTGGAGCGAATGCGATTCATCATGAATTTGGTTTTATGACGCCGGATACAGAAGAGGCGTTTTTAAAGCGCAAGGCGAGTCAGCTCGCAGACGAAGTTTTCGTCGTAGCGGATCACTCAAAATTTGCGCAAGCAAACTTCGCGAAAATGTTCGAATTAAACGGTGCGACGCTCATAACGGATTACGTGCCGGTCAATAAAGCGGAGAGTTTTAGTCAAAAATTAAAAGTAATTGAGGTGGGGAAATGATTTATACGATTACGTTAAATCCGTCGATTGATTATATTGTGGAAGTGGCTGACTTGAAAATTGGCGATTTAAACCGAATGAAACGCGATTATAAGCTGCCTGGCGGGAAAGGGATTAATGTTTCTCGGGTTTTAAATCAACTCGGTGTGAAAACGATTTCAAGTGGATTTTTAGGCGGTTTCACGGGTCGCTTCATCGCAGAATGGCTGACAAAAGAAGGCATTGCAACTGATTTTGCGGATATTGCCGATGATACGCGAATTAATATTAAATTGAAGGCTGGGGACGAAACGGAAATTAACGGCCTTGGTCCTGACATTACAGAGGCGGAAGTGGCAGCGTTTTTTGCGCAACTTGAAAAGGTGCAAGCAAATGATGTGGTTATTTTATCGGGCAGTGTACCGCCGTCGCTTGGCGCGAATTTTTATGACCGCATCATTCAGTTGTGCCTAAAAAAAGGCGCCGAGTTTATGATTGATACGACAGGCGCCGAACTGCTTCGAGCACTTTCAAAAAAACCAATTTTAATTAAGCCGAATCATCACGAGTTGGCAGAATTATTCGGCGTACATTTCGAATCAAAAGAAGATTTAATCCCGTATGGTAAAAAGTGTCTTGAACTTGGTGCAAAACATGTTATCGTATCGATGGCAGGCGACGGGGCGCTACTTTTCACGGGCGATGATGTGTATTTTGCCGAACCGATTAAAGGGCAAGTGAAAAATTCTGTAGGTGCCGGGGATTCCATGATTGCGGGGTTTGTTGGAACTTTTGCAGAAACAGGGGATCCAGTACGCGCGTTTCAATTTGGCGTAGCAACAGGAACAGCGACAGCCTTTTCAACGGATTTGGCGACAGCAGACTTCATTCAAGAAATTTTGCCACAAGTTAATTTAGATAAAATGGAGGGGACGAAATGAAAATAACAGATTTGCTCAGTAAAGATGTCATGATCATGTCGCTTAAGGCGACGACGAAAGAAGCGGCCATTGATGAGATGATTGATTCTCTAAAGCGTAACGGCAAAATAAACGATGCTGCTTTATTCAAAAAAGAAATTATGAAGCGGGAAGCTGAGAGCTCAACGGGAATTGGCGAAGGCATTGCGATGCCGCATGCGAAAACGAAAGCCGTTAATACACCCACTGTTGTTTTTGCTAAAAGTGAGGCTGGACTTGATTACGAGTCATTAGACGGTGCGCCAGCTCATTTATTTTTCATGATTGCAGCGCCTGATGGGGCGAATGAAACCCACCTTGAAACGTTAGCAGCACTTTCTCGCTTGCTCGTACATCCTGATTTTGTGGCGCATTTGAAACAAGCGAAAACACCAGATGAAGTTACCGAATTGTTTGACGCGAAGCAAAATGAATCAGAAGCTGCGCCTGTCGAAACGGCTTCCGGCGACCAATTTGTCGTGGCAGTGACGGCTTGCCCAACTGGAATTGCGCATACGTATATGGCGGAAGATGCGTTGAAAAATAAAGCGCAAGAAATGGGCATTTCGATTCGCGTAGAAACAAATGGCTCTGAAGGCGTGAAACACCGTCTAACGGCCGACGAAATCAAACGTGCAGCGGGCGTAATTGTGGCCGCCGATAAAAATGTTGAAATGGCACGCTTTGACGGCAAACACGTTCTTGAAACACCAGTGAGCGACGGGATTCGTAAGCCAGAAGAATTAATTAATCGGGCTTTAAAACAAGATGCGCCAGTGTTTCATGCCGATCATGTGAAAAATGAAGAGGAGTCTTCGGAAAAAGTTTCCATCGGCAGTAAAATTTATAAAGATTTAATGAACGGAATTTCGCATATGCTACCATTTGTAGTCGGTGGCGGGATTTTAATGGCGATTTCCTTCCTAATCGAACAATTATATCCAGATAGCGCAGTTTACCAAATGCTAACTGCTATTTCAGATGGTAAAACAGGTGCCTTCGTATTCTTAATTCCAATTTTGGCAGGTTTTATCGCAAGCAGTATCGCTGATCGCCCCGGCTTAATGCCCGGTATGGTCGGTGGTTTGCTAGCCGCAACATCAGGCGCTGGTTTCCTTGGCGGCTTAGCGGCAGGTTTTCTTGCAGGGTACATCGTTCTTGGACTGAAAAAAGTGTTCGCGGGCATGCCTCGTTCGCTTGACGGCTTAAAACCCATCTTGCTTTATCCGGTATTCGGATTGCTCATTACAGGCGGCTTAATGTACTTCATCATCGATCCAATTTTCAAAGTCATCAACGATTTCCTGACAACGCAACTTAACGGCCTAGGCACAGCCAATGCGGCTGTCCTCGGACTTGTTCTCGGCGGTATGATGGCCATTGATATGGGTGGCCCGTTCAACAAAGCTGCATATACATTTGCAATTGGCGTATTCACTTCAACGGGTGACGGCGCATTTATGGCAGCCGTTATGGCGGGCGGTATGGTGCCACCTTTAGCCATTGCTTTAGCTACAACGCTATTTAGAAATAAATTTACCGAACAAGAAAAACAAGCCGGTCTTACAAACTACATTTTAGGACTTTCCTTTATTACAGAAGGGGCGATTCCATTTGCTGCGGCCGATCCACTTCGAGTCATTACATCTTCCGTCATAGGTTCAGCTATTGCTGGGGCGCTCACGCAAATTTGGGCAGTCGACGTTCCAGCCCCACACGGCGGTATTTTCGTAGCACCACTGGCGAACAAACCGATTCTCTTTATCATCGCCATTTTAATTGGTATGGTCATCTCTGGACTCATTTACGGATTTTGGAAGAAGCCGAAGCAAAACTAAAATTGAAAATGGTTAAGCTGACACACACGTGTGTCAGCTTTTTTGTGTTCAATACAATTTTTCATCACAAGGAAAGAAAGCGCTTTATTTAAAATTGGGATAGAATTACAATTTTATGTAAGGGTTATCATTTACTATTAAAGTATGAGGAGGGGAGTAGATGGAACAAGGAAGTAAGGATTTAATCATCTATCTTTTAACACATGAAAATACGGAGCTATTAGCGGTTGCTAGGCGTTTTCGAATTTCAGAAGATGAACTTTTAGATTGGATTTCAAAAATCAACCATCTACTAAAACAAGAAAAAATTTTTATTCATGAAAGCACGATTCGCTTGACGGAAAAAGGTCGCGAAGAATGCTATCGCCTTTTAACTGCCGAGGAGGAAATGTTGTTCACGTATTATGAAGTAAAACTAAGACGGCAACTTATTTTAATTCAACTTCTGATGGAACCGCGTTTTTTGTCCCTTAAAGCGCTGGCAGATTATGTGTATGTTAGCAAAAATACCGTTTTAAATGACGTCAAATGGATTCGCAACCATTTAAATGAAAGGCGGATTCATTTGGAATATTCTCGCAAGGAAGGCTATGCGGTAAATGGGGCGGAGTTTTTGATTCGAAGCAAGCTTGCTGAACTTTTGCGGGAGGTCATTAAAATACCATACGGGAAATTTGTGCTTGACGAAAAAAATTTAATTACTGTCAGTGAAACTTTTCTTTTGAAAAAAAGGCTTGAAAGTGTGGAGAAAAGACTGCAAGTGACATTTACAGACGAGCAAATGGAGGAGCTACCGTATATTTTAGTTGGCACCATTAAGCGTGCGGAAGTTTTACGTGCGGATTGGTCTTTTCAACTTAAGAAATATGATCTTAAAAATACCAAGGAATACCCGGTTATTAAAGAAATGTTTTGGGGGTATGATTTTTTATCCGAGGCGGATTATTTATACCTTGCTCTGCAAGTTTTGGCGTCTAGTTTGCTCGAATCCGTCCTTTATTTTTCAGAGAGCGATGAAATTGCCGACGCGACAACGGAATTTATTCAGCAATTAGAAATTTATTTTGCGACTGAGTTTGCGCATAAAGCGGAGTTTAAGGAAAAGGTGATGCTGCATGTTCGCCCGGCGGTGTACCGCAATTTGCTTGGCTTTCAAATTGTGAATCCACTGGCTGAGCAATTTAAGACGGAATATTTGCCGACTTTTCAAATTGTGAAAAAAGCGGCTGCGCCGTTTGAACGCCTAGTAGGGCACGCCTGGTCGGAAGAAGAAATTGTGTTTTTATCGATGATTGTGCTCGCTTGGATGTATCAAGAAGAGGAGTCTGCCGAACCTGTTTTTTCAGCCGCTGTTTTATGCCAAAGCGGGACATCGATTTCAAAACTATTGATTGAGAACTTAAAAATGATGTTTCCGACCATTGATTTTAAAGGGGCCTACGCCGTTAGACAACTTCCGGAAGTGGAAGGAAATCTTGATTTTATTTTTACGACGGTTCCCGTGCAGAGTCAGGCGACGGTTTTTGTTGTGCCGCCCATTTTAGGGAAGCTGGAACGAAAAAAACTGCGCAGGCAATTGGAACAGGCAATTTTGCTTGATGAGGGTATGCGAACGAAAGAACTTATGGCGATGCTAAAAGAAGCCATTCCATCTGAAAAACGCCCGTTTGTCGAGCAGCAATTGAATCAGTTCTTTATGAAAAAGCCGCAAATTGAAAAGGCGCCGAAAGAAATGGTCATTTTTGAGGAACAAATTAGCTTTTTAGAGGATGCAACGTGGGAATCGATTGTGGAGGAAGCTTTTGAGCCGCTGTTAAAACGGGGGTCTGTGACTTGGCAGTACGTTGAAAAATGCCGCGCCCATTTTTATGACCACTATGAAACGATGATGATTGGGCCGAATATTTATTTGCCACATGCATCACCAGGCGACGGTGTTTTAAATGCGGATATCCAAATTGTTCGTCTGAAAACACCTGTTGAAACGCCGTGTGGAAGCGAAGTGGATATTGTGGTTGCTCTTGCGCCGTCTGAAAAAAATCGCCATATTTCACTTCTCTTAAAACTAAACGAACTCTTTTTAGACGAAAAAAAACGGCGGCTAGTACTCTCGGCAGAAAACCAAAATGAATTATACGAAATGATTGATAGGGGGTGAAGTGTTGGAGTATGCCAGTTTATTTCAAGAAAAAAACACCCTGATGGGGCAAATTGCGACAGATCAGCAAAACTTTTTTAGTCTTGCCGCAACGATTTTGGAAGACGGAGATTTTGTGGAGCGCTCTTTTTTTCGAGCGATTGTCGAACGGGAAAAGGTTTTTCCGACTGGCCTTGAGATGAATGACATTCGAATTGCCATTCCGCATACAGATGTTTGTCACGTCAAGAAGCCATTTGTTTTTGTGAGCAAATTGGAACATGCCATTCCATTTGTACAGATGGGAACAACGGATAAAGTGATTGATGTTCAGATGATTTTTATTTTAGGGATTCGAGAGCCACAAAATCAAGTGCCTCTTTTGGCTAAAATTATGGAAAAGTTTGGCGAGGAAAATTTTTCTAAGAGGTTACAAAATCTGCACGATAAGCAAGACATGGTGGCCTTTTTAAAAAAACAATTTGGAGGTTTTGAACAATGAAAAAAGTGATTGTAGCATGCGGTTCTGGTGTAGCGACGAGTCAAACGGTAGCGTCGAAAGTCGACCGAATTTTAAAAGAAAAGGGTGTATCTGCGGTTGTGGAAGCGGTGGATATTAAGTCGCTCGAACAGCACATTAGAACGAGCGATGTGTATATCGCGATTACAAAAGCAAATAAATCGTTTGATATTCCAACTTTAAATGGCATTGCCTTTTTAACAGGAATGGGCATGGAAGAAGAAACAACGAAACTGCTAGCCGCCTTAAAATAAAAAAATCAATAGGGAGCGTGAGGTAATGGAATCCTTACAAAGTGTTGTACAGTTTGTTTTAAATTTAGGAGCCGCTGTTTTTGTTCCAGCTTTAATGATCATTATTGGTCTAATTGTCCGCATGAAAGTGCGCGATGCTTTTAGCGCCGGTATTATTTTAGGTGTAGCTTTCCTTGGTATGAACATTGTGATTGGCTTTATGATTGAAGCGCTAACGCCTGCCGCACAGGCGCTTGCTGAGCGGACGGGTATTGGGCTGACGATTTTAGATGGCGGTTGGACTTCAATGGCTACCCTTGCGTGGGCATGGCCGCTTGCTTTTCTCATGTTTCCGGTTCAGCTCGGAATCAATGCGCTGATGCTCGTTTTCAATCGAACTAAAACGTTAAACGTCGATTTATGGAACGTATGGGGCAAAATTTTAACGGCCGTTCTAGTTTACGGCGTAACGCAAAATTATTATCTGGCCTTTTTAGTTGCTGGTATTCAAATTGTCGTTGAGCTTCTACTTAGCGACGCGAACCAACGACAAATTCAAGAATTAAACGGGATTCCGGGCGTTACAGTATCACACGGAATGATGATTTTCTGCGTATTCTTGATGCCGTTTGATTGGCTACTAAAGAAAATTCCTTTTTTACGAAAAGATATGGACGCAAATGCGTTAAAAGAAAAAATTGGTATTTTTGCAGAAAATCATGTGATGGGTTTTATTATCGGTGGTTTGCTCGGTCTTGCTGCTGGCTATGATATTCCGAAAATTTTAATGCTCGCGATGCAAGCCGCGGCGGCATTAACGTTATTCCCAATGGTGGCTAAGCTCTTTATGCAAGCTTTATCACCGCTTTCAGATGGCATTTCTGAGTTTATGAAAAGGAAGTTTAAAAACCGCGAATTGTTTATCGGGCTGGACTGGCCCATTCTAGCTGGTTGTAGTGAAGTTTGGGTGGCCGTTGTCATCATGGTTCCTGTGACGCTACTCTTTTCGTTCATCTTACCTGGAAACGGCGTGCTACCATTTGCTGGCATCTTAAACATTTCCTTATGCGCCCCGGCGCTTGTTGTGACAGGCGGCAATTTGCTCCGCATGACCATTTTAGGGGTTATTACAACGCCAGTATTTTTATACGTTGCGACGTTTTTCGCAGACACCATTACGAAGCTGGCCAATTCAACGGGCGCGATTTCTTTAAAGGCAGGACAGGAAATTACGTGGAGCACACTTGAGTATCCTGTATTTCGATTTATTGCGGCGGAGGCGACAAAACCGAGTGTGATAGGCCTAGTTTTACTTGTAGGTTGGCTCGTTCTGCTAGTTTTCTACTTGAAAGTCATGAAAAAACGTACACAAAAGTTTGAAGAGGCGGACGCGCAATGATTTATACGATTACGCTAAACCCCGCAATTGATCGGCTCCTTTTTATTCGCGAGGAGCTAGAAAAACGCAAAACGAACCGAGTCGTTCACACGGAATTTGATTGCGGCGGAAAAGGGCTTCACGTTTCACATGTGCTAAGCCAATATGAAATTCCAAACGTAGCGCTCGGCTTTATCGGCGAACAAAATCAAGCACAGCTTTTTGATATTTTAAAGAAACGCGCGATTTCGCATCACTTTTTTGTCGAGCCTGATGTGGCTACACGTGAATGCTTTGTCGTGATTAGCGAAACAACGAGCGGAAGCACGATGATGCCGGAAGCGGGTTTTACTGTCAGCGAGAAAAACAAGGAAAATCTGCTTCATTTCATCAAAGAAAACGTCAAAAAAAGCGACTATGTCGTGATTGCAGGCTCACCGCCGCCAGGTTATGCGCTAGCCGATTTTAAAACTTTATTTTCTACGGTGAAAAAAACAGGCGCTTTCCTCGCGTGCGATTTATCTGGTGAATTTTTGCTCTATGCCGCTAAAAATGGCGTGGATTTCTTAAAACCGAATGAAGAAGAAGTGAAAATCTTAGTACATCAGTCAAATGATGATTTGCTTCAAAATATTCGCGTATTGATGGGGAAAATTCGCTATTTCGTCGTTTCGCTTGGGAAAAAAGGATCATATGTGGCTTATAACGGTAAGGTTTATCGCGTTTTGGCACCGCAAGTTAGTGAAAAAAGTGATACAGGAGCAGGCGATGCTTTCGTCGGTGGCTTTATTGCTGGGTTGTCAGCTAACTTGACGATTGAAAATGTGATTCGTCGCGCTTCAAGTGTCGCCGCTAGCAAAGTGCAGTATATGGATAGCGCCACTTTTAGTGTGGAAGAAGCCGCTCATTTAAGTAAAAAAATTTCAATTATCGAAGTGGAGGAAATGTAATGTTATATGAAAAAGAGCGTAAAGATTTAGCGAAAATTGTGAAAACCATGTTTGATCGCTTTGAAACGAACGCAGCTGGAGGAAATGTTTCGGTTAAAATGAATGATGAGCATATTATTATGACGCCCACTTTGATGAGCCAAGCCAGATTATGCCAATTATCACCATATGAAATTTTAGTTGTTGATCAAAATAACGAGGTGGTAGAAGGCGACGGCCGAGTCACGCGCGAAATTAATCTACATCGTGCTTGTTACAACGAAAATCCAGCAATTGGGTGTGTATTACATGCTCACCCAAAAGAATCCATGCTGTTTGCAACGCTCGGAGTAGATTTACCAAATTTAACAGAAGCGACGCAAAAAATCGGCCGGATTCCAACACTCGAATTTGCCCCCGCGACAAGTAAGGAACTGGCAGAAATCGTAAGGCAGCATGTTGCTGACTTAGGCGAAAAGGCGGTTCCTAGCGCAAGTTTACTGAACAAACATGGCATCGTCGTACTTGAAAGCTCTTTGCATAAAGCATACGATTTATTGGAGCGTATTGAATATAATGCATACGTCGCGCAAAAAGCTATGGTGTTTGATGCGCTGAATATCCACAGCCTAACAGAAGAAAAAGAACTCAATTACAATTTGGAGGAATAAATATGGCAATCAATTTTGGTGTTTTTATTAGCGCGCTCCTCTTTTTAGTGGCCACAATTTTCCAATCGATGCTACTCATGTTTCTCGCGCTTATTTCAGCTATTGTCACGCAAAGAATTTACCGAAAAAAATATCCAAAGACAAACAAAAGTTGGCGAGAATTAATCGCTGAAAAACATCAAAAGGATTAAGTAGAAAAGGCAAAATGGGCGAATCCTATTTTGCTTTTTTTACCCGTATTTGTTAAAATAAAATAAATTTGATGGAAATGGAGGGATAAAGATGCGAAAATTAAAAATGAATCAGCAAATAAGAATTGAAGTAGCAAAATGTACCTTTAGCCCGCTGCATTTCCATTGTGTCCGGTAATAAAGGTTGACTTCAGTTCGCTTATGAACTGGAGTTTTTTATTTTGAAAGGGTGATTAAAATGACAAAGAGAATTAGAAAAAACAACTAACACCCAAGAGAAACACGTTTCTCTTGGCGAAATTTTAAGAGAAAACGAGGAAAAGAAATGTTAACAATTAAAGGAAAATATAACGAAGCCATTTGTTATACAGAACAAGTGGACGATGCAACAATCGGTCAAATTATGACCCTTTGCAATTTAGAGTTTTTAAAGAAAAGTAAAATCCGCATTATGCCAGATACGCATGCTGGAACGGGGTGCGTCATTGGGACAACGATGACCCTTCAAGATAAAGTCGTGCCTAATTTGGTTGGCGTGGACATTGGTTGCGGCTTGCATGTTGTCAAACTGAAACAAAATGTTAAATTGGATTTTGATAAGCTTGATAAAACCATTCGGAATCGCATTCCAAATGGGAGCGGGACGCATGATTTACCAGTAGCCGCCTTCAATTTGGACGAAGTTTCGGCGCCCATTCGCCGTGGTTATGCGGCGAGAAGTCTCGGCACACTAGGCGGAGGAAATCATTTCATTGAAGTGAACAAAGGAAAAGATGGCATTTATCTCGTGATTCATAGTGGGAGTCGTGTTTTAGGAAAAGATATCGCGGAGTATCATCAGGAAGTCGCCTATGAGAGCTTGAGCCTTGTGCGCAAACAATTAAAGATTGCCGCAAAAAAACAGCCAGAGCTTATGGCTGAACGAGAAAAACTAAAATTACCGTACGAACTCTCTTTTTTAGAAAAAGAAAAATTAGCGGCTTATTTGGCGGATATGCACATTGCACAACAATTTGCCGCACGCAACCGCTTTTTGATGGCCGAGGTGATCCTAAAAGCAATGAAGTGGAGCAAACATGTCGTCTCCCGCTTTGACTGCCCGCACAATTACATCGATTTAGAACAAAATATGTTGCGCAAAGGCGCAACTTCCGCACAGGCGGGTGAACAAATTATCGTTCCGCTCAACATGCGCGATGGGAGCATTCTTGCTGTCGGAAAAGGCAACCCCAATTGGAATTCATCAGCGCCCCACGGAGCAGGTCGCCTTTTAAGCCGAACGAAAGCAAAAGAAAGCATCACGCTGGAAAGCTACCAACGCGCAATGAAAGGCATCTTCACAACTTCCGTTTCTAAAAAAACATTAGATGAAGCCCCAAAAGCCTACAAATCTGCCAAACAACTCGAAAAAGACGTTGTGGACACGATGGATATTCAAGAAATCATTCGCCCGCTGTATAATTTCAAAGCATAAAAAAGCAAGGCTGTTTTCAGCCTTGCTTTTTTGCGTAACCTGAAAAATAAAAGTCATTTTCATAGGTTTTTTTTCTCACAGCGGAAATGGTTTTCGTTATCTTGAAAAAGTATTGTGAAATAAATGGTAAATTCATATACTTGAGGCAGGAATGGAAGGAGGAGTCGTAAATTGAATAAGAAAAAAACGACCTACAATCAACACCCTACTTTTAAGGTAAAAGGGGATTTCATAACTTGGACGGGATTTGTTGCCATTTTTAACGAGCTTTCGAGTGCTGTGAAGCAGTGTGCCAAACAGAAAACCGTACTCGTTATTGAAGCATATCCAGGTGTGCGCATTGAAAATTTGAAGCTAGCTTTAGAGCACCATTTTAAAGATGCGAACCTTTTCTTTGCGGATGAGTTTGCTCTAAGTGGTGCTGAAATTCGCGAGAAATTCGCGATGCTAATTACAGAAGACCGCGTATTCGGCCGAATGTCCACGCTCAAATTGGACGACTACTTTAAACAAGAACGGCTGACAGAACTAAAGCATAAAGTTGCCGCATCAACCGGTTTAACCATTGTTTTTGGAACGGGCGCTAGTTTAGCCGCTCAAGCGGACATTACCGTTTATATGGACGTCGCCCGCTTTGAAATCCAGCAAAGAATGCGCGCAAATGAAATCGGCAATTGGAACGATACGCTTGTAGACGAAGACATTTTACGGAAGTATAAGCGAGGTTTTTTCTTAGACTGGCGTGCAGCAGACCGTCAAAAGGTAGCGCTATTTAATCGAATCGACTACTATTTAGACGATAATATTTTAGACCAACCGAAAATGTTGAAATGGTCTGATTACTGTCTTGGTCTTGAGCAGATGCTCCGTGGTCCGTTTCGTTTCGTCCCGTATTTTGACCCGGGCGTTTGGGGTGGTTACTGGATGAAAGATAAACTCGGCATTCAACATGAAAGCGAAAAACTGGCATGGGCATTTGATGGCGTTGCGGAGGAGAACAGCTTGTATTTGCAATTTGGCGACATGCGCTTAGAAACGCCAGCGCTAAATGCGGTGCTGAAATACCCGCTACCGCTCCTTGGCGAGCTCGTTTTTAATCGTTTTGGTGCGGAACTGCCAATTCGCTTCGATTTTCTAGACACGATGGGCGGCGGCAACCTGAGCTTGCAAGTTCACCCAGATAAAGAGTATATAAAAAAACAATTTGGCATGGACTACACCCAAGAAGAAAGCTACTATTTGCTAGACGCAGAAGAAGATGCCGTTGTTTATTTAGGTTTAAAGGAAGGTGTGGAAAAAGACGAATTGCTAGCATCGCTCCGCAAAGCCCAAGACGGCGAAACCGAATTCGATGCCACGAAATACGTGAATACTTTTCCTGCTAAAAAGCATGACCATTTTCTAATCCCCTCCGGCACCATTCACTGTTCAGGAGCCGGCTCAATGGTCCTTGAGGTCAGTTTGTCCGCCTATATTTTCACGTTCAAACTTTGGGACTGGGGACGACTCGGCCTAGACGGCAAACCGCGCCCAGTGCACATTGAACACGGAGAAAAAGTAATAAATGAGGAACGTTCTGGAGAGTGGGTGAGCGACCATTTAGTGAACCACTTTGAGCTCATTCAAGAAAACCCTAAAAAAGAGCGGACAGGTTTATATAAAACGCAACAAATTGTGACAGAGCGAGATTGGTTTACGGATTTTGTTGACTACGACAACGCTGAAAAAACAGTAAACATGTTGAACTTAGTGGAAGGGGATAAAGTGGTGATTGAAAGCGTCGAACAAGCTTTTGAACCGTTTGAAGTCAATTATGTCGAAACCTTTGTCATTCCAGCACAAGTTGAAAAATTTAGAATTAGAAATATTGGTGAGAGCGAAAAAGTCGCTATTTTGCGGGCGCGAATCCAGTAGTGATAAACCAGACTGATAGAGCGTGTATCGGTCTGGTATTTTTTTCTGGTATAGTCCGTTTTTTTCGTCAATCGAAAACCATTTTCGGAATTCCTGTAACCGCTTGCACGCTTATGTGCCTATACTTATAATGAAATAGTAAAATGTAAGGCGATAAACAATTCGAAAAATTGCTTATCTAGTAAGAACGAAATCGGAAAACTAATAATATTTTCAATTTAACAAAAAGGAGGGTTTAGGATGAAAAAATTTATATCAATTAGTTGTATAGTTGCGGTCCTAATGCTTTTAGCAAGTTGTGGGGAAGGAAGTTCTGCTAGTTCAAAAGTTGAATTTTATACGGATAAAGGCGGCGAAAATGTTGGAATTCTAAATTCAATGTCAGATAAAATTGAGGATGATGGGGGCGTCGGCTATAAAACAGTCGGTTACACCGAAGTAACGGCTTATGAAACAGCCGTCCAACAATCGCTTGATAGCGATAAAGCTCCGGGTTTGTTCACTTGGTGGAGTGGAGATAAACTGAAAAAATTAGTGGATAACGATTTAGTTGTGGATTTATCGAAAGAATGGAAAGATTACTATGAAAAAGAAGGTGTCAATCCGGGCTTGGCCGATGCGTTCACAATCGATGGAAAAGTTTATGCGGCACCATTTAGTGTCTTGTATAACGGAATTTTGTATAACAAAGCGGTTTTTGATAAATATGATTTAAAAGAGCCAGAAACGTGGGAAGAATTTATCCAAGTTTGTGATACGTTAAAAGAGAACAATGTGGACCCAATCGGTTTGAAAAATGACCCGTGGGCAAGCTTCTTATGGTTCCAAACCTTAATTGCGAGCTATAACCCAGACTTATATGTCGGCTTAACAAACGGGGAAATCAAATATACAGACCCTGAAATGAAAAAAGTAATGAAAATCTGGCAAAGTATGATTAAAAAAGGGTATTTCGGTGAACCAGTTGATCCACCTTCACAAGCGAAAATGTTTTCGACTGGCGAGAGCGCAATGATGTACGAGCCAACCGTCACATCTACAACGCTTAAAAAAGAATACCAAATGGAACCAGGAAAAGACTTTGATGTGTTTGTTGCACCTTCCATGAAAGCTGATCAGAAAAAAGTAATATTCTTTGAAGCGTCCCCAATTGTCGTTTCAAAAAATAGTAAACAAAGTGCAGATGCTAAAAAAGTATTACAAAGTTTTTATAAGAAAGATGTTCAGCAAATTTTCGTTGACGAAGCAGGAATCATTAATACGAGCAATACAAAATCAGACGACCCAGTAAACGGCGATTTTGTTAAAGAAGCAGCGGATACGGAGAAATATTCTGTCATGGTACGTTACTATGAAGCGACCCCAATTGAAATCGTGAATGTAGCGACAGATGAATTATGGAAGTTCTTCTATAATCCGACTGATAAAATGATAGACGAGACGCTAAACACCATTCAACAAACAGCAGACAGCGTATTTAAATAAAAGAGTAGCGCAAAAGGTGAGCAGACTGATGACAAATCGTAAAGAAGTTCGTCATTTGTCATCAGTCTGATTGTGATGATGTATCGCTTTTTGCAAATGATTTTACTAGAAGGGTGTGGTTTCTTATGAGTCTAGAAGCAAGGCCAAAACGCCGAGAGCTGAAGACATATTTATACATTGCGCCGGCAGTCATTTTCGTATTTTGCTTTTGTATTTTATCAATTATTTTTACGTTGTTTATTAGTTTCACAAATTGGAGCGGCTTAGGCAGTTTCGAATTTGTAGGCTTTAGCAATTATATTGCCGTTTTTCAAGATAAAAATTTCCTATTATCTTGTATTAATACCTTAGTTTGGGTTGCTGCAGGGCTCATCATTCCTGTAGTATTACCACTTCTTTTTGCCATTGCAATCACGAAAAGTTCTTTTTCAACGATATTTAAAAACTTGTTTTATTTTCCGAATGCCGTTTCAGGCGTTATCGTTGGCCTCATCATGACGAGTTTATTGTCGATGTACGGCCTGCCGCAACTACTTGGGATGCTGGGATTCGAAAATTTGGATAAAAACTGGTTGAATATTCCTTATGTGAATACGGGCGTGATGATAGTAGCTGGAATTTGGCAAGGAATTGGTATGAACATGCTGCTTTTTATTATTGGCTTAGTTAACATGCCAACGGAACCAATTGAGGCGGCCAAAATCGAAGGCGCTTCGGGACTTGGCTTATACACGAAAATAATTTTGCCTTTATTAAAACCAACGATTGTGGTTGTTGTGTTGATGTCGCTTGTGAATAGTTTTAAAACGTTTGATAGTATTTGGATTATGACTGGTGGTGGGCCGTACCGGACTTCGGAAACGTTAGCGGTAACTATGTATAAAGAATCGTTCTCAAATAATCATTTGGGCATGGGTTCGGCTATCGCCATTATGTTATCAGTGATTATTCTAATCATTTCCATTTTCTACTTAAGAAAAACATTCACGAAAGAAGGAGGGAATTAAGAATGGTAAATGCAAAAGGTTCAGGAGTCGGGCGATGGGTCATTAATATCATTCTTATTTTACTGGCGATCATTTGGATTTTTCCATTTCTTTATGTGATTGTGAATGCGGTAAAAAGTTCGACTGAGTATAGTGTGGGGAATTTTTGGGACTTGCCGCAGTCATTTTCTGTGGCTGAAAACTGGGAATATTTAACGCAACAAATTCAGCTTGGATCTGGCTTTATCAACAGTATGATTTACGGTATGCTTGGTGGGGGACTTGGGATTTTGATGGCGGCTCTAGCTGCTTACGCGATTGAAACGCTGAAAATTAAGCACGGTTTGCTGTGGTTTTTTGTCATTTACAGCGGAACAATTTTTCCATTCCAAGTTTATTTAATTCCGATTTTTAAAGCCTATAATAAAGTAGGTTTATATGATACGCGGACGGGCATGATTTTAATTTATGCTGCGCTCATTATTCCGTTTAGCGTGTTTGTTTTGCGGAACTTCTTGATGGGCGTATCTAAAGAAATGCTTGAGAGCGCTCGAATTGACGGTGCATCTGATTTTTACATTTTTAGAAAAATTTATATGCCAATGGCTCGTGCACCGCTTGCGGCTGTATTTTTATTCCAATTCACATGGATTTGGAGCGACTTGCTGTTTGGGATGACCTTGACGAAATCAGAAACGGCGCGACCTGTTATGGCGGCAGTATCGCTGCTTGGCGGCTCGACCATACAAAAGGTGCCACCAATTTTACTCGCAGCCATTATCGTTTCGATTCCAACCATCATTTTATTTGTTTTATCACATCGAAATTTAGAAAAAGGTTTTATTGTGACTACAAAATAAGGAGTGTTAAGGAAAATGACGTTATCAAAAAAATGGAAGTTGTATTTGTTGCACCATTCGCACACGGATATTGGCTACACAGAGCGGCAGGAGAAGCTAAAACGATATCATGTTGATTTTATCCAACAAGCAATTGATATTTTAAAAGAGATTGAAGACGGCAAACGCCCCGAGTGGGAGGGATTCCGTTGGGTATGTGAAAACTACTGGCAAGTGGAAAATTTCCTAGCGAATAGCAGTCCGGAAAATATTGCGAGTTTCGAGCGTTACGTTCAAGCTGGGCTGATTGACATTTCGCTAAACTATTTAAACATGACAGAATTAGTAGATAATGATGTCTTAAATCATACGCTCGCAAAGGGACGAAGCTATGCAGATCGTTTAGCCGTACCGCTAGACTCTGCGATGACGGCCGACATTAATGGCTACGCATGGGGCTATGCGGACGCCTTAGCACATAACGGGATTGAAAATTTATTCGCCTGCATTCACACGCACCACGGCATGTTCCCGCTTGGCAGAAAGCATAACGGTTTTTGGTGGGAAGGCCCGAGCGGCGAACGGGTTCTCGCATGGGTATCCGACCATTACCATATGGGAAATGAACTTTGCCTCGTGCCGAATCACGGCATCACTTACTTACTAGAAGACCGCTTTAATGAAAAAGCAGCAGTAGCTGACTTCAAAATTGCCGAAGAACGCATTTTTAATTACATTGCGAACTTGGATAGCGATGCTGAATATGAATACGATTTCGTTCCTATTATGATTTCTGGTATGAGTACCGATAACGGAGCGCCAAACGGTCAGATTTTAGAGCGAGTAAAAGCTTGGAACGATTTGCACGGCGATGAAATTCAAATTGAAATGATTACGCTCAATCACTTTTTTGAAATTCTGCGTGAACAAATAAATGAACTGCCTGTTTACCGCGGTGACTGGAACGACTGGTGGGCGGACGGCATAGGTTCAACCCCTGCGGTTGTCAAACATTATAAAGATGCGCAGCGTAAATATCATATTGGGAAACAGTTATCGCCTGAATTAACAATCGAAAATAAAGCATACATGGACGAAGTCGAATATGAACTCGCTTTATACGCGGAACACACATGGGGGTATTCTTCTTCTGTGACCGAGCCGTGGGAAACATTAGTAAACGATTTAGATTTCAGAAAATCAGCTTATGCAATTCGCGCCAACCAATTAGCGTCGCTCAAATTAGATGAAATTTTAGCCGAAAAAGGAGAAGTGACAATTCGTCCAGACCGCGAGAAGCTATTTAAAGTCATTAATCCACTTGGTATAGCGCGGACAGATAGCGTATGTTTGTATATTGAGCACTGGGAAGATGTTGAAGGAGTCGGAGTCGACCTGTTACTCCAAAATATGGAAGTTGTCGATGAAAAAACGGGGCAAGTGTTACCTACGCAGATTCGAGAAATTGCGCGCGCAAAAGAAATAGAAGTAGTCCTTGCGTTAGAAGCCTTTGAAGAACGCATTTTACGCATTCGCCCTAAAAAAGAATTGCAAAAAGAAAATTATCGCTATTTAGCTGTCGATAAAATTAAAGATGTGGTCTATGATGGCTTTCAATCGGGCCTAAGAGTAAATGAGCATCAGCTTGAAACAAATTATTATGCCATGACTTTTGATGAAACAAAAGGAATTGTTTCGCTAGTAGACAAGCGCGACGGAAGTTCTTTACTCAGAGAGAATTTAGTTCATGCGCCGTTTGTTGGGATATACGAGCGTACAGAAACAAAACCAGATGCTTGGGAAGTTCGCCATACAATGGGACGGAACCGAAAAAAAGTGGGAACAAAGCGTTACGTGTCAGAGTTAAGCAACATTCAAATTACTGAAGCCGGCGATGTGAGTGCGACAGTCGTATTCACATACAATTTGGTCGGCACGCAAATGTATGAAATTCATCTAAAAGTGTACCGCGATTCACCAAAAATTGATGTTACGCTACGCTTGCACAAAGACAGTGTTTGGGACCCAGAAAACTTATACATCTCGTTCCCTTTTACAACAGGTGAGAGCGAAGAGCTTTATTTGGATAAAACGGGTTGCTTGATGCGGCCTGGTATTGATCAGCTACCGCAAACGAATCAAGAGTTTTATTTAGTGCAAGAAGGAGCGGCATACGTGGGGGAAAATAAATCGCTTGTTTTGGCGGTCAAAGATACACCACTTCTTGTGCTCGGCAATCTGGAACATCACTTGATTGAATTGTCTGGCCAAAGTGAAACAACAAATAATGGTGAGCCACTTTACGTTTGGGCAATGAACAATTTTTGGGAAACCAATTTTAAAGTAGATTTAGCTGGCTTTTACGAATTCCGCTACACAATTGCTACGCTGGAAACGAATGAGGCAGCGCCTGCAATTGAAACGTGCAAAGCTTACAATCAAGGATTTTTATCGATGTACATTTAGAATAGGAGTGCGAGCGTAATGTATCGAATTGGTATCGACATTGGGGCGACAAATATGCGCGCGGGATTATTTGATGCTAACGTGCTAGTTGCGCGCTTGGAAATGAAAACAGAAGCGGAACTTGGTGCCAAGCAAGCGCTTATAAAATTAGTGGAGCTGGTTCGGCTTGTTGATCCGAAACAATTGGCTGTTGGGATTGGCATTGGTGCGCCGGGGCCGTTAGATGCGCAAGCGGGAATTATTCTTGATGCACCAAATTTACCGGGTTGGAACGGTTTCCATCTTAAAGATGAACTTTCGGACCATGTGGGAAAACCCGTTTTTCTCATGAATGATGCAAAAGTGGCAGCACTTGCGGAAGCGAAAGTGGGCGCAGGTCTTGGGTACGGGAGCGTGCAATTTATAACGGTGAGCACGGGTGTTGGCGGGGGCTTCGTTTATCAGGGCGAAGTCTTTGCTGGCGGGCACGAGCACGCATCGGAAGTTGGCAATATGATTGTGAATGTGAGTGATGAGCAAGCGACATTGGAGTCGGTTTGTAGCGGCACGGCATTACTACGAGAAAGTAAACAGTTATTTGGGACTAGTAAAACGGCGGCAGATTTGTTGCGCTTTTCCGAGAACAATAATCCAGAGGCGAATCAAGTGGTGGATAGGTGGGTGCATCATTTCGCGGCGGCGATTACATCGATTATTCAAGTGATTGATCCTGAAGTTTTTGTTCTTGGCGGGGCAGTTATTCTTCATAACCCGTGGCTAGTTGAACGAGTGACGGAGGCTGTTAGGGCGCAAGTTTACCAATCGATGCAAGACAAAATAAATATAAAGGTCGCTTCTTTGGGGGAAGATGCGGGACTTTACGGGGCGGCAATGCTTGTTACATGAAGGGAATGAGAAAATGAAAAATGAAGATGTGTTAAATGAAACGAGTCAAGATATTGAATTTATGGGCGATGAAACGTATTTTCGATTACGGAAAATTACAGATGATATTGCCAAACAAGCGGCTAGAGATAATTCGGAGCTCGCGAAAATTATTGATAACATGGTGACACAAGTTCTTGAAAACAATCCGTTATCCGAGAAGTTGCAGCGCATGTTTCGGAAGTGTATGTTAAATACGATTACAACGACGTTAGTGCAAAAACAAGATGACTCTGCGTTCTTGTTTACGGGCGACATTCCGGCGATGTGGTTGCGGGATTCGGGCGGCCAATTGCGTGTCTTCTTGAATTTAGATGACCCAAGTGGAAAATTGTATGACGTGATTGGAGCAGTTATTCGCCAGCAATTTCGTTATATCTTGATTGACCCATACACGAATGCTTTCAATTTTTCTGCGGACGGGAATTGTTGGAGTGCGATTGATAAAAGCGAAAGGAAAAATCCGTGGAGCTGGGAGCGAAAGTATGAATTAGATTCCCTTTGTTTCCCGGTTGAACTGGCGTACTTTTACTGGAAAAAGACGAAACGAAATGATATCTTTGATAATGATTTTTTACAGGCGGTTAAACAGTTAGTTCAAGTGTTTCGTAAAGAACAGCACCACGCGGAAAAATCGGAATACTTTTTTGTGCGTGATAACGGCATTGAACAAGATAGCTTGCCAAATGAAGGGCGCGGCAGGGAAACTTGCTATACAGGCATGATTTGGTCCGCTTTTCGTCCGAGTGATGATGCTTGTGAGTACGGCTATTTAATTCCAGCAAACATGTTTGCGGTCGTGATTCTTGGCTATTTACAGGAAATCTTGAGTGCTTTATACGCAAATGAGGAGGCGCTCCTTGCGGAAATTGCGGCGTTACGCGAGGAAGTTCAGGCGGGGATTTTGAAATACGGAATTGTGAATCATCCGAAGTACGGGGACATATATGCGTATGAGGTGGACGGATTAGGCAATTACAATTGTATGGACGATACGGGCGTGCCAAGTTTGCTATCGCTACCTTATATTAAATATTGCGGGACACATGATACGGTTTATCAAAATACACGTCGTTTTAGTTTATCGACGGATAATCGTTATTATTTTGAAGGAACTGCCGCAAAAGGCTTAGGAAGTCCGCATACGCCTGCTGGTTATGTTTGGCACATGGGTCTTGCGATTCAAGGCTTAACATCAACGGATAAAGAAGAATGTAAGGAACTACTTCGCTTATTTGAAACGACAGATGCGGGTACTGACTTAACGCATGAAGGCTTCCTCGCAAATAATCCAAACGTTTACACGCGAGAATGGTTTTCCTGGTCAAATTCCATTTTTTGTGAGTTTATTTTAAAAGAAAGTGGGAAGTTAAGTATATAGAGGTTTATATATCTCCGTGATTATTTTGAAATAGTCGCGGAGATATTGTTGTATAATGGAGTATATCGAGGAAAAGAGGTTTTTATTGTGAAATCAGGTATCGTACAATTACAAGCGTTAGCGAAGCAATCGATGAGTTCTTATCAAGACATTGCCAAATATATTGTGACAAATGCAGAAGCTGTTAAAACGATGCATATTACACAATTAGCGAATGAATGTTATACGAGTCCGGCTACAATTGTACGTATGTGTAAGAAACTGGGCTACAAAGGGTACACAGATTTCAAGCAGGATCTCGTTTTAAACTTACATAAATGGTTTTTTGAAAAGCAAGAAGTGTACAACCGCGGTTATATTTATCCTAATAAAGCGGCGATTGAAATTGGGGAAGTTATTACAAACCTAACCATTAATGGGATGATTAAAAGTGTCCAATTTTTAGACTCGGAACTTGTGATGGACCTTTCGAAAATTTTATTTGAGGCCGAACGCATTGATTTTTATGGTTGTGGGGTTTCCAATTTAGTGGCGCAAGATTTCTCTTACCGATTTTTGCGTTCGGGAAAAAATACGAGTGCTTTTGCGGATTCACATTTGCAAATTTCGCAAGCTCAACAATCGGATATTGGATGTGTGGCGGTGGGCGTTTCTTATAGCGGCGAAACGAAAGAAGTTATCACAGCACTTGAAATTGCCAAGCAGCTTGGGGCACGGACGATTTCTTTTACAGCAGAAGGTGACAACCGTTTGACGCAAGTCGCGGATTGCAACATTTCCGTGGCGCAAATTGAACATCCAGAAGGTTACGTGGCAGCGGCTTCACGCATTGAAATGCTACACGTCATGGATATTATTTATTCGGTATACGCGAGTACCTATGATGAAACAATTGCGCCTAAAATATCGAAAACAAGACCCTATTTTAAAAAAAGAAATGGCAACCTATGATACAATAAAAAAGTAAAAAAATATGCGTTTTTAAGACGAGTGAAAGGTTGTGAAATTTTGGTAAAAGTTATTTTGGATGCTGACGATTTTGGCATGTCAGAAGCAATTAATCATGGCATTATTAAAAGTTTTACTGACGGAATTACGACGTCGACTTTGCTTATGCCAAACCTAGAAGCAGCTCCGCATGCAATTGCTTTAGCAAAAAAGCATCCCGATTTATTTGTTGGACAGCATACCAATTTTTTGCTTGGGAAGCCGTGTTCAAATCCTGAAAAAATTCCTTCGCTCGTGGACGGTAATGGGGAATTTCATCGTTCGGCGTATTACCGGGCAAAGGCGGACTTTTCGTTTTGCTATGATGATGTAAGAACGGAAACGCTTGCGCAAATGGAGCGTTTTAAAGAACTTACGGGCGACTATCCGAAACATATGGATTGCCACTCTATTGGCGATGAAGTGGTCGATCAAGTATTCTATGATTTAAGCTTAGAGTATGATGTGCACGTTACTTTGAAATATAGCGGAGACAAGAAGTGGCCAAAACATCCGCGCTATGCTGAAATTACGAAGCTTTTGGAATCAGGCGCTTTGTCATACATTCAAGAGGGCGTTTCGGTTGAAAATTTTTTAAACGATGATTTTAATTTGCTGGAGCTAGGTCAGGACGACATTGCTGAAATGCATTTTGATGTTGGGTATTTGGATCAATTTGTGATTGAGAATTCATCTTATACGCTACTTCGGTGTAAGGAGCTGGCCACAATTTGCGACCCGCGAGTTAAGGCATGGTTCACGGCTAACAAAATCGAGTTGATTTCCTTTTTAGACTTAAAAAATAGTTTTTAAAAAAGGATTTATGCACGCATAAAAAGGGCATAGAGTGTATACTAATAACATTAAGCTGAAAAAGGGGCAAACAGATGAAAAAAAGAGTTCAATTACTTATTCTTATTGCGTTAGTACTATTTGTTGGTATTGTTTTAAAACAATGGTCGGAAGTGATTTTATACACGGCAGGATTCATCGTTGAACTTGGTGGTGTGGTCATTGTTATTCGACTTTTGTTTTGGGATAAACGAAACACGACATCAAAAGTGGCTTGGATGGCGGCTGTTTTTGTCTTGCCAGTTTTTGGTGTATTCTTGTATTTATTTTTTGGAAGAAATCCGCAAAACCGCATTTTTCACCATAATCAAACGAATGAAATGCATAAAATTGCGGATACAATTCATCAGTTGCCGCCACATGAAGATGGGAAAAAACCACCGCGATTGTCTAAGCGAATTCAACATTTGACGGAAATTAATCCTGTGAATGGGAATAAATTGACACTTTTAACCAATGGTGAAGAAACGTTTCCGGCAATTATTCAGGCGCTTAAGCAAGCGGAAAATCATATTCATATTCAATATTATATTTACAAGTCGGACGAGATTGGCACGGAAATTCGTGACATTTTAATCGAACGAGCGAAAGCGGGCGTTGAAGTGCGCTTTATGTATGATGCTTGGGGGACTGCAAAACTAAGTGAGCAATTTTTAGAACCGATGCGGGAAGTCGGCATTCATATTCATGCCTTTGATCCGATTCGTTCGATTTGGATAGCGAGAACAGCCAATTTAAGAAATCACCGGAAAATCATTGTGATTGATGGTCAAATCGGCTTTACGGGAGGCTTGAATATCGGTGAAGAATATCGCAGCAATACGCCTGATTTTGCCGTTTGGCGCGACACACATATTCAAATTGAAGGCATGGCCGTTATTGAGCTTCAGGAGTCGTTTCTTGTGGACTGGGTATATATGGAAAATAAAGCGGGTTCGGCAGATTTATTTATTAGTGAAGCCGGAATCGACCAATATTTTTCACCCAAACCTGTTGGGAATGAGTGGGCGCAAGTCGTCTACGGAGGTCCGTATGATAAGGAGAAATACGTGCGTGATGCTATGCTTGACCTAATTGATTCCGCGCAAGAATCAGTGTGGATTACTTCACCGTATTTTGTGCCAGACGAGGAGTCACTTGCTGTTATTCGCCGCGTCGCGCTTAGCGGAATTGATGTGCGCATCATTTTACCGGGGAAAGGCGACAGGGGGATTTCGTTCCACGGTAGTAACTCCAACATTGAAACGATGCTTGAGGCGGGTGCGAAAGTGTATGCGTACCGCGATGATTCTTTCGTACACGCGAAGCTACTTTTAATTGACGGTGAGCGTGCTGCTGTTGGTACGGCGAACTTTGATATTCGTAGTTTCCGTCTGAATCATGAATTGATGGTATTCCTCTATGAAAGAGACCAAGCAATTGTGAAAATGGAGCGCGATTTTGAAGCGGATTTTGAAGTGAGCAAGCTTTACACAATGGAAGATATTAGGAAGAAATCTTGGTATGTGAAAATGAAGGAAAACCTTTCTAGTCTACTTTCACCTATTTTATAAGCAGGAAACTCGGCGAAATTTAATTTTGCCGAGTTATTTTTATGGCGATTGCAACATAATTATGTTATTATTGACCTAACGGTAATTAGTTTTGGAGGTTATGATATTTATGATACGCAATGCAAAACCGGGGGACGCTAAGAAGGTGGCGCCGCTTTTATTTACGATATGGCAAGACATGGAACTTCCCCTTTTACAAAAAGAAAAAGAGGCGAAAATCATCGAAACACTGGAAGAAGCGATTTGTGTGCCTGACTATCGCTACGGTTTCAATCATCTGCACGTTTATGACGATAATGGCGTTATTGCAGGTGTTGTGGCGGGTTATCCAAGCGAAAAGGAGCCTTTTATTGATCATGTGTGGTCGGAACTTGCGAAGAAACACGGTTTAATGGATCAGTCGGCTGTTTTTAAGGAAAAGGAAACGTTTAGCGGGGAGTGGTATTTAGACTCCATCGTTACTAGAGAAGACTACCGTGGTAAGGGGATTGGCACCGCGCTTTTAAATGAACTTCCTCATTTTGCTAAGGCGGACGGTGAGCGAAAAATCGGCTTAAACTGCGATAAAGCAAACCCTGCGGCTAAACGGCTTTATGAGCGGCTTGGCTTTCATACAACAGGTGAAATCATGTTGAGTGGGCATGAGTATGAGCATATGCAAAAAGAGCTTTGATTTGAAAGGCGGCCTATCCTAATATAGAATTTTGCGCAAGTATCTGGTGAACTTGTGGCAAAACAGAAAAGCTAATTTAAGCAAAAACGAATGAAAAATTTGTTTTTGCTTTTTTTCTATAATTTAGCGAGTGCATCACGATTTATAATTTTATAGCGGCGTCCTACTTTTTCTAAAATTCCTTTTTGAGTCAAATCGTGTAACACATAAAGTAAATGGCGATAGCTGACATGCAAATACTCGGCAACTTCCGTATGTTTTTCATAATATACGCCGTTTTCTTCGGTGAGTAAAATAAAACGTGCTAAACGTGTTGAAAATGGGAGATTTAAGCTTTCGGTCAATGTTTCTGTGCGATGCAAAGCTTTTTTGCCTAAAAAAATCGCCAAGTTTTTCATGAAGGTGGGATTTTCGAGTAGTGGCGCTTGATTTTCCTTCAGAGGAAGTGCGAGCAGGGCGCAATTTGTGTGGGCGATGACGTCTTTTGGAGTTTCTTCGACGCCTAAAAGCGTGAGTTCGCCAATATAGGACGGGGCGGAAATAAAATCAACAAGGGAGACTTTGCCGTTTTCTAGAGTCATTTTAATTTTTGCTTTGCCTGAAACAAGGAGAAAAAGTTTTTCTGGGGGATTCGATTGATTCACGATAAACTCGTTTTTTTTCACAGTGTAAAGTTCCAATTTGGCAAACATTTCGTCTGGGAAGCTGGCCTCTAGCTCGCTTTTTTTAATAGCTTCTGAAATTTGGTGGGGCTTTGTTATTTTTTTCATGGTCAATTCCTCGTTTTTAATGTGAGATTTCTCCTATTATTATACTGAAAACTATGATAAGATGCTAAAAAAAGAGATGGGGGAGTAAAATGCGTTATGATACGTTGCTTTTTGATGTAGATGATACATTATTAGATTTTAAAAAGGCGGAAGATGATGCGCTTGTGAAACTGTTTGAAAGTGAAGGCGTTTCAGACGCGAAGGAGCTAACTTTGGTCTACAAGGAAATAAACGAGGCGCTTTGGAAGGCTTTTGAACGCGGGGAGATTTCACGCGATGAGGTGATTCAGACGCGTTTTGCTAAACTTTTCGCGACACAAAATAAGTCGGTTGACGGGATTCTGCTTGAGGCAAAATATCGCGGTTTTTTAGAGGAAGGGCACGAACAAATTGCGGGCGCCGCTGAATTAATTGCCCAGTTAGCGCCCGATTACGCGCTTTATGTCGTGACAAACGGTGTATCGAAAACGCAGTACCGGAGGTTGCGCGATTCTGGCCTAGATATTTTCTTCCAAAAAATCTTTGTCTCCGAGGACACGGGCTATCAGAAGCCAATGCTTGAGTTTTTTGATTACTGTTTTGCGCGCATTCCTGCTTTTGATAAAAAGAAAACGCTCCTAATTGGCGATTCGCTAAGCTCTGATATTCGCGGTGCACATGTTTCGGGCATTGATAGTTGTTGGTTTAACCCGCACGGCGCGGCGTTTGACGCGGAAACTACGCCAACTTACGAAATTCATTCACTTTCTGAGTTGCTAAATGTTTTAAGTTAGCTGGAAACCGTGGTAAGCTAAAGGCGGAGGTTAGACATGTTACGATTGCTAATAATACTTATGAGCACGGCGCTCCTTCTTACGGGCTGTGCCGATGTTGTGAATACAGTGAAAGTGAATAAAGACGGAACGGCTGATTTGAATTTTGATGTAACGCTTGGTGCAACAGCGGGGCTTCTTGCGGGGCCGGCAATTAAGGAGCTGACACCGAAGCTTGAAGATGCGGGATTTACCATTAAGAAGCCGTCGCAAAATCAGTTTTCTATCCATAAAAAAATTGAAAAATCGGCTAAAAAAGTAGATTTTAAAGCGGAAGCCAAAAAATACGGTGTGAAATTTCAGGAAACAGATGGCTTTTTCATGAAAAAAATTCGTTTAGATGCCACACTGGATATCCCTAAAATTTTGAAGGAGCAACAATTAGGTGAGAAGGTGCCGACAGCGCTTTTATCGCAAGTTGACTACACGCTTGTTTTGGATTTCCCAATTGATACGATTGGCGCAAACAATGCGGACGAGAAAGACGGCGGGAAGCTCACGTGGCACATTCCATTAGAACAAAAAAATCAGCTTTATTTTGAAATTGAGATTCCAAACGTAAAAAACATTGCGATTACGGCGGGAATTGTTTTTATCCTGCTAATTGTTGGGATTGTACTACTTATTAAAAGACGTAAAAAACGGAAAATCAACTGATTTTCCGTTTTTATTGTTGCATATCCTCATAGCACGCGAGTTTGGCTTCGATTTTTTGAAAGGCGAGATCGAGTTCTTGTTGTTTCTTTTCAAGTTCTTTGCGGTGTTCTTTTAAAACGTTGATGCGGTCTTGGACGGTGTAGTTGCCTTTTTTTGTGAGTTCTACGATTTCTTTTTGTTTAGCAAGCGGCATGCCAGTTCGGCGTAAGCAAACAAGCAGGTCTAGCCAGTGCAAGGCTTCCTCATCGAAGACGCGATTATTGTTTTCATCGCGAAGTAAAAACGGGATTAGCCCGACACTCTCGTAGTAGCGAATGGTATGAGCGGATAGTCCGACTTGCTCGGACGCTTCTTTTATGGAAAGGGACATGGGAGGACTCCTTTTTTTACTAAAAGAATAGCACGTGAAAAATTTTTTTGCTAAATATTTGCCTTAAAGTATACTCGAAGGTGTAAGATGAAGTTGAATTTGATTTTAGGAGGCTAAATTTATGAGCTTAAAAGATACTGTAAAACTAGCGAACGGTGTGGAAATGCCGCGTCTTGGCTTTGGTGTTTGGCAAGTGAAAGACGGGGCGGAAGCTGTGAATTCTGTGAAGTGGGCGATTGAAGCTGGCTACATGAGTATTGATACGGCAGCGGCATACCGAAATGAGGAAGGCGTTGGTCAAGCAATTCGTGAGTCTGGCGTGCGGCGTGAGGATTTATTTGTGACGACGAAACTTTGGAATGCGGATCAAGGTTACGAAACGACACTTGCTGCGTTTGAAACGAGCCTTCAAAAACTGGGTCTTGATTATGTGGATTTATATTTGATTCACTGGCCGGTAGAAGGCAAGTTTAATGACACTTGGCGCGCGTTTGAAAAGCTCTATAAAGACGGAAAAGTCCGCGCAATTGGGGTGTGCAATTTCCATGAACATCATTTAGAAACGCTTCTTGAAACGGCCGAAGTTGTGCCAATGGTTAACCAAATTGAACTCCACCCGCTTCTTTCTCAAAAACCACTTCGCGACTTCTGTGCCGAAAAGAATATCGTAGTAGAAGCTTGGTCCCCACTTGGCAGCGGAAAAATCTTAAGCAACTCAGAAATCAAAAAAATCGCTGAAAAATACGGCAAATCCGTGGCACAAGTCATCATTCGCTGGGATTTACAGCACGGCATCGTAACCATTCCAAAATCGGTGCACAAAGAACGTATTGTAGAAAACGCAGATGTGTTTGATTTCGAGTTGACAAAAGAAGACATGCAAGCAGTAGATGCGTTAAACCAAGATGAACGTACGGGTCCAGATCCAGATAATTTTAATTTTTAAATCGTTTTTTATGACACGCCACATTCGGCGTGTTTTTTTCTTGTCAATCCCCAAAATTGCTTTTGTAATTGGGAATGATTATCATAGAATAGAACCTTATTTCAAGTTTACAAGGAGGTAAAACCAATGGACTTCAAACTTTCTACTGAACTTACACAATTAAAAGAAGATGCGCGTCAATTTGCGGATACATATATACGACCGTTTGCTTCTGAATGGGACGAGGGAGCCTATTTCAGTCGCGAACTTTTTCAAAAAATGGGCGAGAAAGGCTATCTTGGCTTGCCATTTGCAAAAGAATACGGCGGGCGGGAGCTAGGGACGCTTGCTTATATGACGGTGGCAGAAGAGATTGCTAGAGCAAGCCTCGGGGTTGCGCTTAGTTATGTGGCGACGGTTTCAATTGGGACGGCGCCGATTGCGATGTACGGCACGGCCGAACAAAAAACAAAATTTTTGCGCCCACTTGCAGAAGGACGCGAGCTTGCGGCCTTCGGTTTAACCGAAAAAAATGCGGGATCTGATGCGGCAGGAGTGGAAACAACGGCGGAGCTCTCGGGCGACTATTTTGTCGTGAATGGCACGAAGCAGTGGATTACGAATGCGAGCTACGCGGCGGTTGTGACGATTGCGGCGATTACGGGGTATAAAGAAGATGGCGGGAAAATTATTTCTTCACTCATTGTACCGATGGATTTGCCGGGGATTACGGTGAGGCGGCCGTATGACAAGATGGGCGTGCGCGCTTCCGATACGGGCGAAATTCGCTTTGAAAACGTGAAAGTGCCTAAAGAAAACCTTTTGGGGGATAAAAACGCTGGAATGAAACAACTTTTAAACGTTTTAAATGGCGGGCGAATTTCAATTGCGGCGATTTCCGTTGGGCTGGCACAAGAAGCTTATGACAAAGCGATTCATCATGCGCAGGTGCGCGAACAATTTGGTGGACCGATTTCGCAGTTTGAGTCCGTCCAATTTAAACTTGCAGACATGGCGGTTGAGACAGAAGCGGCGCGGCTGCTCGTTCAAAAAGCGAGTTTCCTAAAAGATTCTGGTGCAGTTTTTATTAAAGAAGCGGCCTACGCGAAAGTATTTGCTTCGGAAACGGCGACAAGAAATGCAAACCGGGCGCTGCAAATTTTAGGCGGCACAGGTTATATGCGCGATGCTGGCGTTGAACGGCTGTTGCGTGATGCAAAAATTTTAGAAATTGGCGAGGGCACGTCTGAAATTCAGCGCCTCGTCATTGCACGACAACTTTTAAAAGAAGGAGCGAAATAAAATGGAAGAAATTAAAGCAACGATTACAGGCACACTTCATAGTTTTGAAAAACACGCGGGAGACGATGTGACAAAAGGCGAAACAATTGCTCAAATCGAGTCGATGAAAATGCTTATTCCAGTTGAGGCACCGAACACAGGAAAGCTGATTGAATGGTCCGTTGCGGCGGGGGATTTTGTAAACGAAAACGACGATATCGGAATGCTTGATTAAGATGGCGCTCATTCAAATCGAACGCCCGTCAAAACATATTTTATTGTTTAAAATCAACCGGCCTGAAGCAGCGAACGCATTTTCAAACGAGCTACTCGAAACGTTTGAAGCGGCATTAAATGATTTAGGTGAGGCACGCGTGTTAATCATAACGGGTTCAGGTGCGAAGGCTTTTTCAGCGGGCGCCGATTTAAAAGAGCGAAAGAAGCTCACAGAAGACGAAGTGTGGCCGGCTGTTGCGCGTATCCGTTCCCTCGTCCAGCGTGTATCCGAACTTGAAATTCCCACAATTGCAGCGATTAACGGCGTGGCATTTGGCGGCGGACTCGAACTCGCACTTGCTTGTGATATTCGGGTGGCGCATGTTTCGGCCCAATTAGGCTTAACTGAAACGAGTTTAGGCGTCATTCCAGGCGCATTTGGAACCGTCTATTTAACGCGCATTGTTGGCGAAGCCGCTGCACTCGAAATGATTTTAAGTGCGAAGCGGATTACGGCAGATGAAGCAAAACAAATTGGGCTTGTGACAGGCGTCTCAGATGATGCGCTGCGTGAGGCCACGCAAATTGCGGAAGCTATCTCAAACAATGCGCCACTTGCGGTCAAACGGGCTAAGGAAGTTGTGAAAGCTGTGTCTGGGAACTTGACAGAGGCCTTTTTAGCAGAAGAAAAAGCGTACAAATCGCTCATTGCCACGGAGGACCGATTAGAGGGGCTTCGGGCGTTTAGTGAGAAGCGGGCGGCGCGATTTTTAGGGAGGTAGACAGGTGAATTTAGATGATAAAATCCGCTCTGGCGGTGCAGAAAAATACCATGCGGCGGCGAAAGCGAAAGGAAAATTGTTTGTCCGCGAACGCATTGCGCTTTTATTAGATGCGGATAGTGAATTTGTCGAGGACGCTTTATTTGCGAATTCCGAGGCGGACAATTTGCCAGCAGATGGTGTAGTCACAGGACTCGGTCAAGTTGATGGCAGGAAAGTAGCGATTATCGCGAATGATTCTACCGTGAAAGCTGGTTCTTGGGGGACAAAAACGGTTGAAAAAATAATTCGAATGCAAGAAACTGCCGAAAAACTTAGCATACCGCTATTTTACTTAATTGATTCAGCAGGCGCGCGAATTACTGACCAAGTCGAAATGTTCCCGGGAAAACGCGGAGCTGGGCGGATTTTTTATAACCAAGTGCAGTTGGCTGGAAAAATTCCGCAAATTTGTTTGCTGTTCGGACCTTCAGCAGCAGGCGGCGCCTATATTCCGGCGTTTTGCGATGTCGTCGTCATGGTCGAAGAAAACGCCTCAATGTACCTAGGCTCGCCGCGCATGGCCGAAAAAGTCATCGGCGAAAAAGTCACGCTCGAAGAAATGGGCGGCGCACGCATGCACTGCACCGTATCTGGTTGCGGGGACGTACTCGTTTCTTCTGAAAAAGAAGCGCTTTTCTTTGGACGCGACTACCTATCGTATTTAACATACGAAAAAGAAGGCCGCGAAAGCGCGAAAGACCTAACGGGCGTCATTCCCGAAAATGAAAACGCGCCGCTTAATATGTACCGAGTCATTGATGGTTTAATTGATGCGGAATCATTTTGTGAAATTAAAGCGCTGTTCGCCAAGGAAATCATTACGGGCTTTGCGCGCCTGGACGGGAAAACAATTGGGGTGGTGGCGAATCAGTCGCTCGTGAAAGGCGGCGTTTTGTTCCCAGATTCAGCCGACAAGGCGACCAAGTTCATTCAAATTTGTAACGCGTATCGCATTCCATTGCTCTTTTTAGCCGACGTACCCGGTTTTATGATTGGCTCACAAGTTGAAAAGGCAGGCATTATTCGAAACGGAGCCAAAATGATCGCCGCGGTAAGCGAAATCACCGTGCCGCTCATTTCAGTCATCGTCAGAAAAGCTTACGGGGCGGGACTTTACGCGATGGCAGGCCCTGGTTTTAACCCGGATGCGACATTGGCACTTCCGACAGCGCAAATTGCCGTGATGGGCCCAGATGCTGCCGTCAATGCGGTATACGCGGGCAAAATAGCGGAGCTTCCGGATGCTGAAAAGGCTCCTTTTATTCAGGAAAAAATAAAGGAATATGAGGCTGATGTTGATGTGTATAAGCTTTCGTCCGAGATGGTCGTGGACGATATTGTGACACCAGAAAGCTTGCGACAAGCGCTTATTTCAAGGTTTGCATTTTACGAATCGAAGCGCGAGACGAGCGCACATTTTAAAATTTATCCGATGTAGAGGTGGCGCAAAATGTTTGCAGGATACTATAAAAAAACGCGGGAGGAACGGCTCGCCATTCTTCGCGAATACGCTGGTTTGACGGACGAAGAACTCGCCGCTTTACAGGCAGAAGGCGCGCTCCCGTTCGAAACGGCGAATCACATGATTGAAAATATGATTGGCACCTTTCAAGTTCCACTCGGTCTTGGTTTAAACATGGTGATGAACGGCAAAGAATACGCCGTCCCAATGGCAACCGAAGAACCTTCGGTCATCGCCGCCATGAGTTCCGCTTCCAAATTGATAGCCCGCTCCGGTGGCATGGTCGCCACAAGTTCCGGCCGTCTGATGACAGGACAAATTGCCGTGTACGGTGTGCCCAATTTTGAGCGCGCGAAAATGGCTATCGCAGAACAGCAGGCGACGCTAATTGATGCGGCGAATGCGGCGTATCCTTCGCTTATAAAACGCGGCGGTGGCGCACGGGAAATTGTTGTCCGCGAGATTGAAACGGCGCAGGAAAAACTGCTCGTCGTCCATCTCTATGTGGAAACACGGGAAGCGATGGGGGCGAACATGATTAACACGATGGTCGAGGCGCTTGCACCAGAAATCGAACGCCTAACAAGCGGAACTGCCGAAATGAAAATATTATCGAACTTAACAGACATGGCGACGGCAACCGCCACTTGCACGATTCCCGCAAACCTCCTTTTAAGCAAAAATATGGGTGGTGAAGAGGTGCGTGACCGTATTGTGAGGGCTTTTGCGTTTAGTGATGCGGATATTTACAGGGCGGCGACCCACAACAAAGGCATTATGAACGGCGTAGACGCGATTTTGCTGGCGTTCGGCAATGACGTCCGCAGTATTTCCGCCGCCGCACACGCTTACGCTGCAAAAGACGGGCGCTACAGGCCGATGAGTAGCTGGGCTGTGAACGGAGCGGGCGACTTAGTCGGCGAACTGACACTCCCGATGCCGGTCGCAACGGTTGGCGGCTCCATCGCGATTTCGCCACTTGCTACTTTGGCACAAAAAATCGCCAAGGTGGAAAATGCCGAAGAGCTCGCGATGTTAGCCGTTTCTGTTGGGCTTGCTCAAAATTTAGCCGCCTTAAAAGCCTTAGTGACAGAAGGAATTCAGCGCGGCCACATGTCACTTCAAGCGAAATCAACGGCCATTTCTGCTGGCGCAACTGGCGCCGAAATTGACATGGTGGCTGAAAAAATGCTTGCGGCTGGGCAAATTAATTTGAGCTTTGCGAAAGAAATTATAAAACAAGCCCGCTAGAGATTCTAGCGGGCTTGTTAGCTAGGTATCATTCGATTTCCGCAACGACAGGGTAGTGGTCGGACGCAAAAAGCCCGTCAAATGTTTTCGTCACAACATAAAATTGCCTAATACGAAATTGCTTTGTGAAAATAAAATCGATTTCTTCGTGAACTTTTTCATCGGTAGAAAAGCCATTAAATGTGGCCTGCGTATTATTTTCACCAGCATTTTGGAAGGCTGCATTCAAAATTTGAAAGGCTTCAGATTCGCGGGTGGAGTTAAAATCGCCAAGCAAAACAAGTTGGGCATCTTGCGGTAACCGCTCTTGAAGCAGTTTGGCGGAATATGTACGCGCTTCTGCGGATATGTGATCAAAATGTGTGTTAAAAACATAAAAGCTGTCGCCTGTTTGTGTATCTAGTAATTTCACCCAAATGCAAGTGCGTTTAAAAGCGGCATCTTTATAAGCGGACGGAATTTGTTCGGTTTCAGATAACCAAAAATGGCCCGTATCAAGCAAATCAAACCGCGCTTTCAAGTAGAAAATACTAATGGCCTCGCCCGTCTGTCCGCCGTCACGAAACAGGCTATAATGCGCATACGGCGACTCCACATTTAAATCCCGCAACTGATGCGGCACAAGTTCTTGCGCGCCAAAAACATCAAACGCTTCTTCGCGAATAATCTGCCGAATCAGTGGCAATCTAACGGACCAAGCAATATCCCCCGTTTTTTCAACATCACAACAAAGATTAAAACTGGCTACCTTCATACAACTCGCCTCCATAAATTGGTTTCGCTTTCATTGTATCGTTTTTTGAGAAAATAAAAAGCGTTTTGCTTCTTAAATCATTTAGAAGTTTTTTAAAACAGGAAACAAAGAGAGGTGAGGAATAGAAAAAGGATAAAGATTATTTAAATAATCTTTATCCTTCTTTTATACATGATGCGGCCGAGAGGACTTGAACCTCCACGAGCTAATGCCCACTAGGCCCTCAACCTAGCGCGTCTGCCGATTCCGCCACGACCGCGTAATTTGTACCAACAAAAAGTATTATAGTATTCTTTTAGCGGTTTTGTCAACGATTATAAGTGATTTTGTATAAATATTTTTCTTGCAAAAAAAACGTTAAAAGCATATAGTAAAAGAGGCGATGGAGTTCGCTATTATTGCGTTTTGCGCTGATGACTCCTGTTGAAAGAAACATAGTTGGCTATGTTTTTTTCAACAGGAGTTTTTGATTGGAGGAATGAATATGTATTTTTTATATGTTGGCATCTTTAGCGCGCTAGGCGGCATGACGCGTTATGGGATTAGTTTACTTATAGGTGGAAATGCGTTTCCCGCCGCGACACTCACGGTGAATTTGGTGGGGTGTTTTCTGCTTGCGGTTGTGACGCAGGCGGTTGCGACGAATCCGAAAGTGCGGCCGGAGCTAGTAGCGGGGCTCGGAACTGGGTTTATCGGGGCGTTCACCACATTTTCAAGCTTTAGCGTGGAAAATATCCAGCTACTCCAGTCAGGGCACATAAGTATCGCTGCTCTCTACATCGGAATCAGCTTGCTCGGTGGCCTTGCCTTCGCGAAACTCGGTTACTTCTTTTCTGCAAAGTGGGTGGGACGACATGCTTAACTTTTTGCTTGTGGGCATTGGCGCGGCTTTTGGCGGGATGACACGTTACGGGATCTCGGTTTGGATGAAAAATAAGTGGAAAACCGATTTTCCGTGGGCAACCTTCCTCATCAATCTTTCAGGTTCTTTTCTGCTAGGCCTACTCATCTCGAGCCAGCTTTCTGATATGTGGCAGCTCCTTATCGGAACTGGATTTATGGGTGGCTATACAACATTTTCGACTTTTAAAGTGGAATGCACGGAGCTTCGCTTGCAAAAAAGAACGGGAATTTTATCGGCCTATATGATTTTATCGTACGCGTTAGGAATTTCATGTGCTGGATTAGGCTTTTTTGTAGGCAGTCTATAAGAATTGTTTAAGAAATCCGCTTGGACTTGTTAAAAAGGCTGTAGCCATGCTATGCTAAGGACAACAAGTAAGTGAAAGGATAGACAATGAAAAAATTTATTTCAATTTTGATGATGAGCCTTTTTCTTCTTACAGCATGTTCGAACAATGATGCTGTCAATTATTTAGTCCTAGATGGAAGTATAACAGATGCGAGTGAAATAACGAGTAGGAACCAAATTACGGCTTCGGGAATACTAACTTGGCAAGGTGCAGCGGAAAATGATTCTTCTAATGTTGTCTTTACTTTTAATAGTTCAACTTCTATTGTGAATGAGTCAGGCAAGACAATGGAATCTACTGACCTCCAAAAGGGCACTAAATTTCAAGCTGTCTTTCCAGAAGACGTTAAGTTAGTTGCTCCGTCTCCGGGAACAATATCTGCTCCAGCAACAAAAATAATCGTAAAAGACTAAACGGATTACGCAAAATCTAGTTATTAACAAATGATGAAAATTTTATTTGTTATTGACTAGATTTTTTTGTATTCGATTGTGTTAGTTATAAAATTGTGGTAGATTAAAATAGTACATAGTATACATACAGGAGGATTTTTTTTATGAAAAAAGGGTTAGTTTTATCAATTATGTTAGTTTTAATGTTAGTACTTACAGCTTGTGGGCAAACGCCGCAAGAGAAATTTGCTGACACGTATTCAAAAGCGCTTGACGTTCCAGATCAATATACTCAAAAAATGTCATTTAAAATTGATAATTTAGAGTCAGATGATATTTATGGTAGTGAAGCATCCACAATTGAAATGCTTAAGAAAATGCAGCTCGATGCAACAACATCTATCGATAAAAAAGCAGAAAAATCTTATGTGGCATTCAATCTTAGCTCAGATGGTGCGCTTAATTTTGACCTTGAAGTGGACGTTTTGATGAACGACAAAACAGGGGAAGCTTATATTCCATTAGATACAATCGTTAATCCAGACGATAATTTAAAGACGTTGCTTGACCAACAAACTGGCGGGGTTTTTTCTAAAATTAATCAAACTTATCCAGATTTGAAAAATAAATACATTAGTACATCTGAACTTTCTGAAACATTAGGGGAGACAGGTGACAAAACGACTAAATCGTCTGAATCAGTTACAAAAGCGATGGAAGATTTACAAAAGAAATTGAATAAAATTATCACAGACTACTTAAACGGTATGGACGAAAATCGTTTTACAGAAGATGATAATGGTAATATCACAACGACTTTAACTAAAAAAGATTTCGTTAACTTAATGAAGGACTTTGAAAAAGCACTTGGCGAAGATAGCGTGAAAAAAGATGTTAAAGCGATTGCTGAATCGCAAGGAAGTGTAACGGATTTTGACGAAGAATATGAAGATTTTCGTTTAGATTTAGCAGATACAATCAAAGATATGCAAAAAGAAAAAAATATTAAAGTTAGCCTGAAAATGTCGATGAAACCAGGTAAAGATGATAAATTTGAATCGATGACAATGAAAATTAATGCAGAAGATACAGAAAGCAACACGAAACTAGGCGGCACATTTAAAATCGAAAATGTTGCTTTCAAAAAGATTCCTGCATTCCCGAAAGATGATGAAATTGTAAGCACAGATGAGCTTCAAAAAATCATTCAAACCGTGATGATCCAAAGCATGTACGGCGACAAAGATTTATCAGATTCTAATTTTTAAAAGCGATAAAGAACAGCTGGGAAGCTGTTCTTTTTTGCGTTCTATGGTATGATAGGAACAGAAAACGATGGACAGGTGAAAAAAATGAAAGTCAAAAAGCACACGAAAAATGCCGAAGAGACAATCGCTCTGGCAAAAAAAATCGGTCAAAATGTAGATACTTCGTTCGTTATTTTGCTTGAAGGCGATTTAGGCGCTGGAAAGACTACCTTTACAAAAGGACTTGCTGAAGGACTAGGTATTACACAGCTCGTAAAAAGTCCAACCTTTACTATAATTCGTGAATATACGAGCGGGCGCTTGCCGCTTTATCATATGGATGTTTACCGTTTAGAAGAAGCATCGCCTGATGAACTTGGTTTTGACGAATATTTTTTAGGCGATGGTGTAAGCGTCGTTGAATGGGCGCACTATATCGCAGAAACCTTACCTAGCGAGTATTTGAAAATTACGATTTCACGGGTTTCAGATGATGAGCGAAACTTGGAATTTGAGGCAGTTGGTACGCGTTACAAGACTTTCTTGACGGAGGTTTTAGAATGATATTAGGGATTGATACAGCGACAGATACGATGAGTATTGCACTTTTAGCAGAAGGGCAAATCATTGGGGAAATGACGACAAATTTGAAAAAGAATCATAGCGTAAGACTTCTTCCGGCCATTCAGGAGCTAATGCAAGAATGTGGCGTGGCGGTAAGCGATGTAACAAAAATTGCTGTTTCTAAAGGCCCGGGGTCTTATACAGGGCTTCGAATTGGGGTCACGGTAGCCAAGACGCTGGCATGGGATTTGAATATTCCTATCGTAGGCATTTCGTCTCTTCAAATTTTAGCCAAAAGTGGGATGTACTTCCCGGGGAAAATTGTGGCGCTGATGGATGCGCGGCGCGAGAACGTTTATGCGGGCGTCTACCGTCAAGGTGATGCGCTCGAAAATTTGCTCCCCGACCAGCATATTGCGCTAACCGAATTGCTCGCAAACTTTAGCGGGACGACTGAAAAAATTCTATTTATCGGTGCAATCCCGCCGAATTTGCAAAACCGAATTGCGGGCGAACTCGGGCAACATGCAGTGTTTGCTAGCGCCGACACAAATTTTGCGCGGGCAGCTAGTCTTGTCGCGCTCGCTCAACACGAAAGCGGCACGGAGGCAACGAATTTCACGCCTGACTATTTGAAACTTGCCGAAGCCGAAAGCAAGTGGCTCGAAGCGAGGAAGAAAGCATGATTTCTTTTGAAAAAGCAACGCAAGAAGATATCGAAGCGCTGCTCCAAATTGAGCATGCTGTATTCAGTTCCCCGTGGTCGCGTGAAGCCTTTTTAAATGAATTCACAATCAACCAATTTGCCCATTATTTACTAGCCGTTTTAGACGGGCGAATCATTGGCTACGGTGGCGTTTGGCTCGTACTTGACGAGGGGCATATTACGAATGTCGCTATTCATCCCGACTTCCAAGGGCAAAAATACGGCGAGGCGCTACTAAAAGCGCTGTTAGATTTAGCAAAGCAGAACGGTGTCATAAACATGACGCTTGAAGTGCGCGTATCCAATACGCGGGCGCAAAATTTATATCGGAAATTTAATTTTCAAAACGGCGCAATTCGCAAACGTTACTATCCAGATAACGACGAAGATGCGCTTGTAATGTGGGTGAATTTATCATGACGAAAAATGAAACGATTATTTTAGGCATTGAATCAAGCTGCGATGAAACAGCTGCTGCCATCGTAAAAGGCGGCACGGAAATTTTATCGAACGTCGTTGCCTCCCAAATTGAGAGCCATAAACGCTTTGGCGGCGTCGTACCTGAAATTGCCTCGAGGCACCACGTCGAACAAATTACCATTGTAATCGAAGAGGCGCTAAATCAGGCGAATGTCACGTTAGATGACGTAGACGGGATTGCCGTAACAGAAGGACCTGGTCTTGTGGGAGCGCTACTCATTGGGGTGAACGCCGCTAAAACGCTAGCTTTTTCGCACCAAAAACCGCTCATTCCCGTGCATCACATCGCCGGCCATATTTACGCGAACCGCTTTGAAACCGAGATGCAGTTTCCGCTGCTTGCGCTTGTCGTAAGCGGAGGACACACAGAGCTTGTTTTGATGAAAGAACATAATGATTTTGAGATTATCGGAGAAACGCGCGATGACGCAGCTGGTGAGGCATACGATAAAGTGGCGCGAACGCTTGGTTTGCCTTATCCTGGCGGAGTCCAGATCGACCATCTAGCAAGAGAAGGGGAAGACACATTCCACTTTCCACGTGCGATGATGGACGATGGCAGCTACGATTTTAGCTTCAGTGGCTTAAAATCTGCGTTTATTAATTTGCTCCATAATATGCGCCAAAAAAACTTAGAACCAAGTCCTGCTGATCTAGCAGCTAGCTTCCAGGCGAGCGTTGTCGACGTCTTAGTCACCAAAACAATTGCTGCCGCAAAAGAATACGGCGTTAAACAATTGCTTCTTGCAGGCGGTGTTGCGGCAAACCAAGGCTTACGCGAACGAATGATTCAAGAAGCAGAACTTGAAATTCCAGCCGTCCAATTGGTCATCCCGCCGCTTTCACTTTGCGGAGACAATGCCGCCATGATTGCAGCAGCAGGAACGGTAGCCTATGAAGAAGGCAAATTCGGCAACTTAGCCTTAAATGCCAAACCCGGTTTGTTATTTGAAGAAGTTTAAAAAAGCTAGGACGAATTTTCGTCCTAGCTTTTTTCTATGCATTCAATTCTTCAATTTCCTCACTCACGATTTCCCAGTCGGCCATTAAGGCTTCGGCAACTTGTTTAATGGCATCCAATTCTTCGGTAATCGCGTAACTTTTTTCGTGGTCGTTAAAAACCGTTGGAAGTGTCAACTCATGTTCGAGCGAAGCGATTTTCGCATCGCATTCTTCCATTTTTTCCTCAATCTCAGCAAGCTTTCGTGTTTTTTGCCGTAATAATTTTTGCGCTTCCTTGCTTTGCTGGTACGCCGCCTTGTTAGAAGGATTTTCCGCTTGTGCTGGCATTTCGCCTTTCCGAAGTTTCTCTTCCATTTCAAGACGCGCAATTTCTCTGTTTTCCGCAATTTTCTCCTGATAGTAGTCATAGTCGCCTAAATAGCGCGTCGCCCCAGTCGGACTAAGCTCAATAATATCTTGTGCGATGCGGTTAATGAAGTAGCGGTCATGCGAAACGAACAAAATCGTGCCTTCAAAATCAATGAGTGCCGCCTCCAAAACTTCCTTACTTTCAATATCCAAATGGTTGGTCGGCTCATCGAGAATAAGCACGTTTGCCCCGAGTAGCGTCAGCTTTGAAAGCGCCAAGCGGGCCTTTTCGCCGCCACTAAGCGTATCCACAATTTTTAAAACATCATCTTCTGAAAAAAGGAAATTTCCAAGTGTGGTGCGGACCGCTTTCTCGTCTAGTTCAGGATATTCATCCCAAAGTTCTTGTAAAATCGTCTTTTTGGAAGAAAGCTTAGCTTGTTCTTGGTCGTAATACCCGATTTTAACGCCAGCGCCAAAACGAAAATCGCCCTTTAAAACAGGGATTTCACGAATGAGTGACTTTAAAAGGGTAGACTTGCCAATTCCGTTTGGCCCAACAAGTGCAATACTATCACCGCGCTTCATTTCAAACCGAACATTTTGCGCCACCAATTTGTCTTTCGAATAGCCAATTGCAACATCTTCGACAAATAAAATGTCATTGCCTGGCGTGCGGTCAAATTGAAAACCAAAATGGGCCGCTTTTTCATTTCCCGCCGGCCGATCTAATCGGTCCATTTTTTCCAGTTTCTTCCGCCGGCTTTGCGCCCGTTTCGTTGTCGATGCACGAACAATATTCCGAGCAACAAAGTCTTCCAATTTGGCAATTTCCGTCTGTTGTTTCTCGAATTCCTTCCAGTCTTTTTCAAGCTGCTCCTGTTTTAAAACAAGAAAACGACTGTAATTTCCAACATAGTGAGTGATTTTTGTCCGGGAAATCTCATAAACTTGGTTTACCACGCGGTCCAAAAAATAGCGGTCGTGCGAAACGATGAGCAGCGCGCCCGCATAATTTTGCAAATACCCCTCAAGCCACGAAAGCGTCGCAATATCCAAATGGTTGGTCGGCTCATCTAAAATCAAAAGATCTTGTTTGGATAAAAGTAGTTTCGCAAGTGCAAGCCTAGTTTTCTGCCCACCACTTAAAGCCGCGACTAATTTTTCATAATCCTCTTCAAAAAAATGGAGACCATGTAGCACCGAACGAATTTCCGCTTCATACGTATAGCCGCCGCGTTCCTTGAAAAGGTGTTGCAGTTCATCGTAACTATCCAAAGCCTGCCTTGCCGTCTCAGCATCCGCGTATATACCGCTGTCCGCCATTTTAAGCTCCATCTCGCGCAGCTCGCGTTCCATGTTACGCAAGTCTTCAAAAACAGTCAGCATTTCATTCCAAATCGTCTTGCTCGACTCAAGCCCCGTATTTTGCGCCAAGTAGCCAATCCGCACATTTTTCGGCTTTGAAATTTGCCCCGCATCATATGAAGTCTGCCCCGCAATGATTTTCAGAAGCGTTGATTTTCCCGCCCCGTTTCTGCCAACTAGCGCAATCCGGTCATTTGTTTTAATTTCTAATTTTATATTTTCTAAAATCGTTTCCGCACCAAAGTACTTCGCAATTTGTTGTACTTGCAAAAGAATCATATTTTTCTCCCCTATCTCTTTCTAGTTTAGCGTAAAGGTGAGCCCGTTGCAATCACACATTTGATTTTGTGAAATCATTAGCATTAATTGTGATTTTACGATACAATGAGAGCAGGTAAACAAAATAAATACTGATAAAATAAAGGTTTTCTAAATGTGTGAGCAAAAAGTTTGTGCATTTTATGTGAAATGTTTATAGTATATAAGCAAGCATGTGAAGGAAAGAGCAGTCATTTTGCTTGAAAACGAACCATATTTTATCAGGAAGAAGGGACTAATTGGCATGATGGATGAAACGACAAAAATTCCACAGGCGACAGCAAAACGCTTACCGTTATATCATCGCTATTTGAAATATCTACATGAATCAGGAAAAGAACGTGTATCTTCGGCAGAGTTAAGTGAAGCTGTAAAAGTGGATTCCGCAACAATTCGCCGCGATTTCTCATATTTCGGCGCACTCGGCAAGAAAGGATATGGTTATAATGTTTCTTATATTCTTGACTTTTTTGGAAAAACGCTCAGCCAAGATAAAGAAACGAACGTTGCCATTATCGGTGTAGGGAATCTTGGAACCGCACTACTTCATTATAACTTCATGAAAAACAATAATATTCGCGTTTGTGCTGCATTTGATGTAGCTCCTGCAAAAGTAGGTACCGTCCAACAAGATATTCCAATTTATCATTTAAATGATATGGAAGAAATTTTAAAAGAAAATAATGTTGAAGTGGTCATTTTAACTGTACCATCTGATGAAGCTCAAACAACGGTGGATAAATTGATCGAAGCAGACGTGAAGGGGATTCTAAACTTTACGCCAGCACGTATTAGCGTGCCAAAACAAGTACGCGTCCATCATATTGATTTGACAACTGAATTACAAACATTAATTTACTTCCTAGAAAACTATCCATCTAAAAATTAAAACGCAGCTTAAGAAGCTCAAAAATAAAAGAACTTTGATGTAACTATCTGAACCAGCGCTTAAGAGTGCTGGTTTCTTATAAGAGGTGAAATGAATGAAACGACTGAAAAAATTAAATTGGACGCAGTGGGTTGCCCTTTTTATTTTTGTATCCATGGGGATTTCGATGATTGTGACCATCTTTGAAATTTTTACTGCCCCCGCGTCACAACCAGCAACAGGACCAAAAGTAACGCTCCGAAGTGATTATATTTTCTTACTGGTAGAAATCATTTTAGGGATTATTATTTTAGCTTTACCGTCCATTGTTTCTAGACGATTTAAATTTGAAATTCCGGGGCTTGTGTACCTCATGTTTATCGTTTTTCTATACGCCTCAATTTATCTTGGAACCATTCAACAATTTTATGCGAATGTACCTCACTGGGATAAAATATTGCATACGTTTAGTGGTGCGATGCTAGGCGCAATAGGCTTTTCTTTTGTGAGTTTACTCAATGCTAACGATAAAGTCGTCATGAACATGAAGCCCGGCTTTGTTGCGATATTTTCTTTCTGTTTCGCGGTAACGCTCGGCGCTTTCTGGGAAGTGTATGAGTATACATTCGATGCTCTTTTAGGTTTAAATATGCAGCGCTTCGAACTCTCTAACGGAACGCCACTCGTTGGGCGGGCTGCTCTCACGGATACCATGACAGACGTTATTGTCGACATCATTGGCGCATTAGTTATGGCCATTATCGGATACTGGGCGCTAAAAAAAGGTCGCCCGTGGATGAAACAATTTGAATTTAAACGGACAAATAAAAAAGATGAGCTCGGAAGATAATCCGAGCTCATCTTTTTTTATAGAAACTATTTTTCAACATCTTTTTGTTTCGGCAAATTGTCTACATAACTATCAGAATACTGGAGTAGTTTTCGACTTGCTTCAAAACGTTTTTTGATATCAGCAGAGAGTTCTTTATTTCCGCCGTTATAATAAGTGGCTTTGCCCGTTTCAAAACTTTCGTCTGGTTCATACATATAATCATTTGCCATGTAGCTACCTTCTGGCATTGTGTAGCGTTCTGGCACAAAATTCGTTTGCGTATTTAAGATGTCCTCCCCAAACATAATCTGGTCAGTTGCTTTAATCCCAAGAAGATTGAGAACGGTTGGCATTACGTCAATTTCGCCGCCGATATTATCAATCTTGCCTGTCTTTTCAACGCCCGGAATGTGGAGGTAGAACGGAATCCGGTAGTCATCAGCAGGCTGCGCTTTTAGCTCACTAGAACGATTGACGTAGCTTTTTTGGTCATCTGTAAGCTTTGCCGTATCAATGATATGGTGGTCACCGTACATCACAACGACAGAATCATCCCAAATACCATTTTTCTTCAATTTATTAATAAATGCACCAAGCTGTTTGTCCGCATAGTGCACGGCTTGGAAATAGTTCCCAAGCTCTGTGCCTTCCAAGTTTTTCGGAAGGTTAAGCGATTGCTTGCTCTCTGGAATATTAAATGGCATATGACTGCTAACCGAAATAAGTTGCGCATAGAAGTTTTCATCGTTTTGATAATGTTCTTCTAAAATTGGCATCGCCTTATTGTATAAAACCTCATCGCTCGGCGAAAAGCCAATAACATCATCATCGCCAAAGAACGAGCGATCATAAAACTTATCAAACCCTACTGCTGGATAAAAATTGTCCCGATTATAGAAACTCGCGTCGTTCGTGTGGAAGGTTGCCGTCTGATAACCTTTCTTAGAAAGCGTCCGCGGTAATGATGGAATAACGCGGTCACCGTAAGTTTGCGTATTCGTATAGTAGCCGCTAGGGAAGGTGGAGGTATACACAGACCATTCCGCATCAGCCGTATTAGATTTTGAAACCGTTTGGAAAAACGAATCCGAGTAGAGCGTTTCGCCTTCCAATTTGTCGAGTGTTGGCGTGACGGATTGCCCGTTTAGTTTTACACCCGTCAAGTTGCGCTGGAAGGATTCTAACTGGATAATAATTAAGTTTTTCCCTTTTGCAATGCCGTAGTAGTCCGGATTCTTTTTAACTTCAACGCCTTTTATCGTACGGATATTATCTGCTGTAATATCAGCCGCCCGAACATCGGTCGTTCCAGTAAAAGCCGTAGCTACATTAAAGGTAAACACACCCATCTTTTCAGCGCGTTTCGTATCACTAATAATATTTTTATTCATCATATCATAAGTGAAAAATCCAATTAGAAGCAGAAGAACAGCAAGCGAGATGCCAAAAGTTCGTCTTTTTATTTGGAAAGTTTTAAAACGCACACCTTTTTTTAAGTCCAAATAAAGAACAACTGGTAACAAGAGAAGATTCGCAAAAAATAGCCAATCGTACCATTTCAATAAGCTAGTTGCGCTATCTTTGACAACGCCGACTTCACCAATTAAAGAAAGGCTGTGATAAGTTGGAATTTCATTGTAAAACCGTCCATAAAGAACGAAAACAAGCATCAATATTCCAAGAAAACATGTTAGACCCGCATAAACATAAACTTGCGCACGAGGACGTACAAAAGCATGTATGAGAAGCAGTAAAATAAGGACAAACGATAAATCGGCCATAAAGCTAAGCCAATTTGGATCTTGAAAAACTTGGAAATAGGCTAAGGCAAATTGACCAACAATTAAAATCAAATAAATAATTAACAAGATAAAAGCCTCTTTCTTTTAAAAAATAGGTTAAGTTTCCCCAATTATATCTATTTTAACGCACCCGATTTTGAAGTGCAAATATTGCGGAGAATTTTACAAGTTGGCACTTTAACACTATTGACCTTTAAAGTGCGAAAGGGTATGATGAGAAAAAATAATTTTTTACATTAAGGGGATTTCAGATGTCTATTTTTAGAAAAAAATCAATTGAGGAATTATTACCAAATAAAGGAGGACATATTCGACTAAAACAAACGCTTGGCGCATTTGATTTAATGCTCCTTGGTGTCGGTGCCATCGTCGGGACGGGGATATTCATTTTACCAGGTACTGTTGCTGCAATGCATTCAGGACCTGCCATTGTCTTTTCATTTGTGATTGCCGCCGTTGTTTGCGCACTTGCTGCGCTTTGTTATTCAGAATTCGCATCCTCTGTGCCAGTTGCAGGCAGTGCCTACACATATGGCTACGTGATTTTCGGTGAATTTATCGCATGGGTACTCGGTTGGGCGCTCCTTCTTGAATATGGCCTAGCCGTCGCGTCTGTCGCAAGCGGTTGGTCCTCTTACTTAAATGCCTTTTTGAAAGGCTTTCATCTCGAAATTCCAACCGCCATTTCGGGACCATTTAATCCGGCCGAAGGGACATATGTCAACATTCCTGCAATTCTAATCATCTTCATCGTTGCTTTTCTGCTTACTAAAGGTATTCGTGAATCTACTCGTGTGAATACCGTCATGGTTATTTTAAAAGTGAGCGTCATTCTGCTTTTCATTATCGTCGGGGCATTTTATGTGAAACCAGCCAATTGGCAACCGTTCATGCCATTCGGTTTCAGTGGCGTCCTAAACGGAGCCGCGCTTGTTTTCTTTGCATATTTAGGATTTGACGCGGTTTCAAGTGCCGCAGAAGAAGTGAAAAATCCAAAACGCAATATGCCAATTGGAATTATCGGTTCACTTTTAATTTGCACAATTCTTTATATGCTTGTATCTGTTGTTTTAACGGGTATTGTACCTTATACAGAATTAAATGTAACAGACCCCGTTGCTTTTGCACTGCAAGTCATCAATCAAGACTGGATAGCAGGAATTATTTCTTTAGGGGCAGTTGTTGGAATGCTTACGGTCATTCTTGTTATGACATACGGCGGCACGCGTTTAGTCTATGCGCTAGGTCGAGATGGCCTACTGCCGAAGATGCTAGCTGAAATTAATCCAAAACATAGCACACCTGTTAAAAATACATGGATTTATGCATCAGTTGTCGCTATTTTGGCCGGACTTGTTCCGCTTGGGAAATTAGCAGAGCTTGTGAATATGGGGACTTTAATTGCGTTTATGATGGTTTCTCTCGGCATTTTATTTTTACGAAAAAATAAAGAAATTGCGCCTGGAAGCTTTAAAACGCCGTTCTATCCCGTGTTACCAATTGTGTCCTTCTTACTTTGTGGTTTCCTTATTACACGCCTAGCGACGCTTACTTGGATTGTATGTGGCATTTGGTTTGTTATTGGGGTTATTATTTATTTTGGATATGGGAAGAAACACAGCACACTAGAAAAACAAGAGACTTACAAAAAGTAAGTTTAATCATTCGCATTTTTTCCTCCCATATGATGTAATAGAAGGAACCAATATTAAAGGAGAAATGTAGAATGAGCGACGAGTTTAAGTTAGGGGCAGTGGTTTTAAAGGTGGCAGATTTAGCCAAAATGGCGGCTTTTTATGCAGAGGTTATCGGTCTTGTTAAACAAGCGGAGTCAGAGGAAAAGGTGCTGTTTGGCGCGAAAAACGATGGCGACACACTTCTTGTTCTAGAAAAACTAACAAATGGAGTGCGCCCCAACATGCCGCGAACAGGTTTATTTCATACGGCTTTTTTAGTGCCCAATCGTGCGGCGCTTGGCGATATGCTGATTCATTTGATCAAATCGAAGTATCCGCTTAGTGGAGCGGGCGACCATGCATACAGTGAGGCCATTTATTTAGCTGATCCAGAAGGGAATGGCATCGAGATTTACCGCGATCGCCCCTTTGCCAAATGGCGCATTAACGAAGACGGCACGTATCCCGCAGTAACTGAAGAAGTCGATGCGGACGCAATTATTGATGCAGCTACGCGAGAAGAGTTCCACCAGATTCACCCAGAAACGAAAATCGGACACGTTCATTTGCAAGTGAGCGATATCGAAGCAACAGAAGAATTTTACGGAAATATTCTCGGTTTAAACATTCAAACCAAAATCCCGTCTGCCCGCTTTTTTGCAGAAGGTCGTTATCATCACCATATTGGCAGTAATATTTGGGCAGGAACAAACTTGCTGCCGCGCGCGGAAAATGAAACGGGCTTGGCCTATTTTACAATTGTAACGTCTAAATTCAAAGAATGGGAAACGCGTCTTGCGAAAGCCGGATTTAAAATGGAAAAACGCCATTTTGGTGTGCAAGTAAGCGATCCAAACGGAATTTTAATTATGTTGCAAGAACCCCAAATTTAGGAAAAGACAAATTGTCAAAAAGTTGATAGAATAAAGTTATCTTTTTGGATAAACGGGGGAAGCCAAATGATAGAATTCTATACAGCACACGGCAAGCAAGAAATGAAAAAATTGGAAGCCGCTAAAAAGGGAAGTTGGATTAAAGTCGTTTCACCGTCCGCATCTGAGATTGAAGAACTGAGCGCTATGTATCACATACCTAAACATTATTTTCATGATGCGCTTGATGAGGAGGAACGGTCACGAATTGAATTGAAGCGTACGGAGGAAGAAAAACGCCATTCGCTTGTCATTGTTGACTGTCCTTACGCGACAAAAGATGAAATGGGCTACACCACATACGAAACGATGCCAATCGGAATTGTTTTAGCAGATGATATTTTTATGACGATTTCGATACGCGAAGTTCCTGTTTTAACATCGATTATTGAAACGCCAATCGATTATTATGATACGGCTAATCATACGCGGTTTTTACTACAAATTCTTTATGCGGTTTCTTATTTTTATTTAAAATATTTAGATAAACTGATTCATTTAATGAATGAACTTGAAGGGAAAATTAAGCAATCTATGAAAAATGAACAGCTGTACGCGTTTATGGCAGTTCAAAAGAGTCTGGTGTTTTTTGCTACAGCATTACAATCGAATAAAGCGATTTTAGATAAGATGCAAGATGTGGAGCATTTTATGCAAAATCAAGGCAACCATGATTTACTTCGCGATGTTGTGATTGAAAATAAACAAGCAATTGCGATGACGGATACATACACACAAATTATAAGCGGCATGTCAGATATTTTTTCATCCGTTATTTCAAATAATTTAAACATGGTGATGAAGTTTTTAACGTCTTTTACGATTATTTTATCTCTCCCAACGATTGTCGGAAGCATTTACGGGATGAATGTGAAGCTACCTTTCGCTCATGAGGCAAATGCTTTCTCAGGTATTATGCTATTTACAATTATTCTGACACTACTTGTAACAGTTATTTTTTGGCGAAAAAAATATTTCTAGTTTGACATAGGAGGAAACATAATGGAAAAACAAACATACGAAAAACTAGCTTATTACACGATAAAAGAGAAAATTTTGAGCGGAAATTTGCGAGTAGGAGACCGAGTTACCGAAACGGTTATTGCAGACGAACTGAAAATTAGCCGTACGCCCGTCCGAAAGGCCTTAGCAAGCTTGGAGAAGGAAGGATTAATCGAAGTTCGTACAAATCGCGGAGCTATTGTCATAGAAAGCAGCATGTCCGTTAATCGTTTTGTCGAGTTGTTAGAGATAACTGAAATCATGATAAATCAAACGTTGACTAAAGTAGAAAACAAACGAATTCAAATCGACATGGGATACTTCCAAAAAAAAGTCGAGCAATTGAAGATGCTTCATCAAAAAGGCGAGGAAGATCAATTTATTGCGGAACTCTTCAATTGCTTTTTTGCATTCATTCGCTTGATGCAAAACACGTATGCGAATCGTTTCGTACAAATGATTGAAAGCGACTTTGACTCAAAAGCACAAAAAGAGATTAAAATTATTCCTTTTATTTTAGCCGAAAAAACGATTCGCTGTTTAGAGGTGACAATTCAACATGTACAGGACAACGATTTTGTTGCTGCACGAAAAGAAGTACAAACTATTATGAATCAATATATTGTGCAAACATTCCGTTAGTATTTAGTGAGGAGCATCTTGTGCGCCTCACTTTTTTTGTACAAAAGGAGATAACTGGTTGAAATGCATAATTTTATTTTCATGTATAAATAGCAAGGAAAAGTAAAATAATCTGATATAGTTAAAAAGACCTATTTTTTAGTACACAAAAACACGTTTTAGCGAGAACAAAATTATTTACTGAAAAATCTTATATTGAAAAATTTAAAGAAATGGCTTTATATAGCAGTTTCACAAAGTGATTTCATAAAATAATCCACATTTCGAGTTTTTTTGTTTACTATTTATTTAGACAGATTCAAATAGGGAAGATGATGCATTCAAAAAAACTAGCTTTGTTTCGTGAGAGGCATATGATATAATATGAGAAAGTTCATCGGTTGAAGGAGCGTTAGAATTTTGAAAAGTAAACGAGAATACAAAACCCTTGATAAGGTTGTTTATTACAGTGTCATTGAAAAGATTAAAAATGGTGAATTGAAGCCTGACGAGCATCTTACAGAAGAACGATTATCAAAAGAATTAGGCGTCAGCCGGTCACCAATTCGTAAAGCGATTACTGCTTTAGTAGCAGAAGGTGTTTTAGATTACCGGACTTACAGTGGTGTTGTAGTCAAAGATTCAATTGTTGATTCCACACGTTATGTGCAACTTCTTGAAGTTATTGAATTGTTTGTGAAAGCAACATTCGATAGAATTGAACAATCAGAGGAAGAAATGGATATCGAAGAGCTAGAAAAGTGTGTACAATCAATGGACAGAGCATCATATTTGCGCGATTTAGATGAATACATTTTTAATGAACATCAATTTTTCTTACGATTAATCAATTATTCCGGAAACCCTTACTTTAAAGACATGGCTAAGAAAGTATTTTTCAATATCAAATACTTTTCTGCAGATGCAATTACGAATCACAACGAAGAAATGCGTGAACGCAACATCAAACAATTTGGTGTGATTATTTCATTTTTGAATAAGAAAGATTATGAAAATGCCTTTTTAGAAATTAAAAAATTATTTTTAAACTACGGCACATATGCGTTTCGTTAATACTAAAACTAAAAAAGTGTAACCCAGTTAACTGGGTTGCACTTTTTTTTGATACAAACTATAACCATCTTTACTATTTAAAAACGTAAATGTTTCGGCGTACAATTGGTTGAGAGCATTATTTGAGGCGAGGGTGTCTAGACGAATGAAAGGGATACGTGCTGATGCAGCTAGTTCTTCGGCGAATTGCAGCATTCGGGCTGAAAGTTGCAGACCTTTGTAAGGGCGAGCAATCATCAGGCGGTGGATGTAAAATGCTGGTTCTGTTGCCTGTTCTTCCCATAAATTTTCGTCCCAAGCACTCGGCGTTTTTCGCACAATCATTGTTCCAGCCGTTTGCTCTTTTTGGGTTAAAAGGAAAACTTCATTTTGATGGATGCGCTCACGGATTTGATGGACGTCTGTCCCATCTAAAATGTCATTCCACTGCGTAGAACCTGATTTTTTCAACCAAGTAGCGGTGTCAATCATTAATTTTTCAACTGCTTGGTAATCTTTTGAAGTAGCTTGGCGGATTTCAAAGTTCACGCCGTTTACTGCGAATTTACTTGGGTTCATCAGGTTTGTTTTCCTCCGTCTGTTCAAAGCTTGATTCGTTTTCTTTAGAAGAGAACGTTTCATTGAAGTATGGCGTTTCTTCTTCGAGTGGTGGTGCGATTGTGCCGAATAATTCATCGTGGAAAACAGCGAAAGTGGTCGTCATGTAAGGGAACAAATAGATGGAAATGGCGACGACTACGAGATACCCGAGCAGGAATAGGAAAATCGCGCCTATTGAAATACCAAAGCCCATGGCGTCAATGACTGAGCCGTCACCGTTCATATCGTTATAATTGCCAGTGGCAGCACCAATGCCAAAGATAATCGCGGATGTAATAAAGATGGCGACAGGAATTAAATACCAAAGTAAGAAAGTTAGTGAAAGGCCAAATAATTTTCCTTTGTAGCCGTTCATCATATGCCGACTTTGAGTAATCGCATCAAGTGCTGAAATTTGTGGATTATCTCTTAAAATAAAGAAAGTTTGTGAGTAAGAATAGCCTTTAATAATGCCTGGAATAATGAATAAGAGCGACCATAAAAATGTGAAAATAGAAACAAGTAGAAAAGCTAAGAAAGTTCGACCAAAATCTTTAAAAGCGCTAAACATATAGGCTACATCGGGCTCATCTTGTCGGCTAATCGCTAAGAAGAACCAAGTTACACCTATCGTAATTGGTCCGGTAATAAGCATGCCAGCTACCCAACCAATAACTGGAATCCAGCCTATCGCGGCTGATACTGCTGCAGTAATAATCATGCTAAGCAAATAAACACCAATTGATATTCCCCAATGTCCCTGTAATGCACTTTTTGCAGCACGCCGCATTTCTGCATTTGTTAACATAAAAAATCTCTCCTTTTTCTATTATTTATGTATTAAAAATAGCATATTCTACTAAGGAGTTACAGCAAAAGGCTAGCAAATTGAAATTTCTTCTAAATTATCGGAAAAATAGGATTGTTTTTCTTTTTTTAGGGAAAAGGAGAGTTAGTCTTTGATTTTTTGATGGAGGTGTCGTTTGTGAAAGAAGATGAACGTAAAGAATTAGAGGACCGCTTAATAGACCTTAGACATGAATATCAGAATCTAGTTGCAGATTCGCGTGATTTTGAAGATCCGCAGTTGCAAAACGGTCCAATGAATGCTGCAGAAGTAAGGCTTAGCAGCATCAGGCATGAAATTAAAAAAATTGAAAAACACTTAAAAAAAGATCCGATTGAATAAATAGGCAAAAAACGTCCTTTTTCTTTCTAATCGGACGTTTTTGTTTGAAACAGAGGTGAACATGAATGAAACCGATTTTTGTTGTTGGCGATGTGCATGGTGAAATAGGCTTGCTTGAGAAAATCCTTGAAAACTGGAATCGTGAAGAGGAACGCCTTTTATTTGTAGGGGATTTAATCGATCGCGGTGAAAACCCAGGTGCAGTCCTTAGGCTCGTTAAGCAATTATCAGAAGAACATGATGTTATCGTTTTAACTGGCAATCATGAAAAAATGCTACTTGATTGGTTGAAAGAACCAGCTGAAAAAATGGCGTATTACATTAGCCAAGGTGGTATGGAGACGATTCAATCACTGCTACGGGAAAATATCGAGGAAAAAATCACACCTGATGAGCTTAGCAAACGCGTCATGGAGGAGTCAGGCGAGCTAATCGCGTTTATTCAAGATCTCCCTTTATACCATGAGGAAAAGCAGTACGTTTTTGTTCATGCGGGGGTAGATTTAACGATTCCCGACTGGCATAAGACGGCAGAAAAACAGTTCTACTGGATTCGTGAACCGTTTTTATTTGGCGAGAACCGAACAGGAAAAGTATTTATTTTCGGACATACACCCGTTCAAAATTTACATAGTGATGGCTCGAGTAATATTTGGATTTCAAAAGATCAAACGCGCTTAGGAATTGATGGCGGAGCTGTGTTTGGCGGCAGTTTGAATGCTATCGTCGTGGAAGAACACGCCGTAACGAAATTATATCGAGTTGGAAAAAATGAGCCTTTTGAAACAAAATAAAGTGAATCGTTTGATGGATAGCGGTTTTCTATATATTTTGCTACAATAGGCTCATTCTAGTTAAAAGGAAGTGTCTTTATGCGGAAAGCAACCGTGATAAGTTTGCTGGCCGTGTTTTTTGTTTCTATAGTCGCCATTTTCGGCGTTATATATGTAAAAACACAACAAGAAGAAGCAAAAGTGAAGGAAACGATTATTCCAACAGTTTTTGTGCATGGCTATAAAGGAACGGCGAACTCATTTGGTCATTTATTAAATCGAATAGGAAGCGACTCTCGGACTAAACAAATCGCCATGCAAATCATGATTAAGCCAAACGGTCAATTAAAGGTAAGAGGTCATCTGGATAGCCAATATAAAAACGGCGATTCAGCGGTACAAATTTTATTTGAAGATAACCGGGCGAGCCTTTCCAAGCAAACGTTATGGCTCCAAAATGCGATGAAATACATTCGGGAAAAAGAGCATATTAAAACAGTCAATTTAGTCGGCCATTCCATGGGAGGGCTTGCCATTTTAAGCTATCTTGAAAATACGCCAGTAGATGCCGCGTACCCCGTGCCACAAAAGTTTATTGCGATTGCGACGCCTTTTAATGGCATAGATAGGGCGGACTACTTTAAGTTGCAAAAAGACCCAGCCGCCCATGATTTGAAAGCTGGATCAGATGCACTTAAAAACCTCGCAAAAAATAAAACGAGGATTCCTAAAACTATTCAAATGCTCGCCATTGCTGGAGATCAAAATCATACAGGAACAGACGGACTTGTACAAGTGGATAGTGTGTTTTATGCAAGAAACTTTTTTCCAAAAGCGAATTACCAAGAACGCCTAATTTCTGGAACAAATGTGACGCATAGCGGCTTACATGAAAGCTTTGAAGTAGACGCGTTGCTAAGTCAATTTTTATGGGATTTACCAGACGGAATGGAAAAAGATAACGGTTCAAACTTAGATACCGTTCCAAATGTTGAAAAATAAAAGGACGTAGCCAAGTGGCTACGTCCTTTATTTTAATAATAAGGCGCCATAAATAAGTACACTAAAACACCAGTTAAACTAACATACAACCAAATTGGCATCGTCCAACGAACAATTTTCTTATGCTTGTCAACTTGCATCGTCCAGCCCCAGACAAGCGCGAACAACGCAAGTGGCACAACAACCGCAGCAAGAAAACTATGCGTAATAAGAATGAAGAAATAAATCGGGCGAACAAAGCCAGTCCCACCAAATGTACTCGTTTCAGCCGAAAGAAAATGGAATGTTAAATAGGAAACGAGGAAAAATAGCGTTGAAGTAAAAGCAGCTAAAATGAAGCCACGATGCAATTTAATATTTTTCTTCACAATGATTGCCCAAAGTGCGATGACTAAGAAGACAAAAGTGAAGCTATTAAAAATCGCATTCATTCTTGGGAAAATTGTTAAGTCAAAATGAACGGCACCTTGATAACCAATTGGTGAAAAGAAAAGTAATAAAATAATAATGACAGCCACAGCAGAAAAAATCATAATTGGCCAAAAATAATTTTTATCCGTTGCAGCAGGCGTTAATTTCTCTTTATTTTGCTCCATGTAAAATAAATCCCCCTTAAAATAAGTTCAAATTCATTATACATGATTACGTCAAATAAAAAAACAATAGACTGTTGATAAACGGCAATCTTCACCATTTGTCATCAGTCTATTTTGCTTGTTACGTTTCGTTTAGCTATAGAAATTAAGCCTTACAATTTAACGATTTTCCGCTTTATTATAAGCACCATGCCAAACCGGGCCAATAAATTGGTTCAAAGCAAATCCGCCTTGAATAGCAGCAGTGACAAAATCTTTTGCCTTAGCAACCGCATCAGGAACAGACAAACCTTTCGCAAGACCAGCAGTAATCGCCGCCGCAAACGTACAACCAGCACCGTGGTTATAGTTTGTGTTAACTTTTTCCACTTCATAAATCGTAAAATCATTGCCGTCGTACATTAAATCAATCGCTTTATCGCTCTCAAGCGCTTTGCCACCTTTAATGACCACATATTTTACACCAAGTTCATGAATTTTTTTAGCCGCCGCCTTCATATCCTCAACCGTTTTCAGTTTTCCAAGACCAGAAAGCTGCCCCGCTTCAAATAAGTTTGGCGTTGTCACTGTCGCAACCGGCAGCAATAAATCACGAATCGCCGCCGCATTTTCCGGCTGAATAAGCTCGTCCTCGCCCTTACAAACCATCACCGGATCAATGACAATATTGGTTAAATCGTGTGCAAGAATGGCTTCGCGAGTCGCTTTAATAATGTCCACCGAGCCTAGCATCCCCGTTTTCATTGCATCAACAGGACCACCCGATAAAATCGTTTTGAGCTGCTCCCGCACAAGCTTAGCATCAATAGGTGTCACACCGTGTGACCAGTTGTTATCTGGATCCATCGTCACAATCGTTGTGAGTGCAGAAAATCCAAAAGTTCCATATTCTTCAAATGTCTTTAAATCAGCTTGGATACCAGCGCCGCCGCTAGAATCAGAACCAGCAATAGTTAAAGTTTTTTTAATCGTCATTTTAAATTCCTCCAAAATTAATCATTTGCTTCGAGCATTTTATAAATGGCTTCCGCAACCCCGTGCTCATCATTGGTGGTAGTTTCATATTTGGCGCGTTTCTTGACTTCCGGCTCTGCGTTGCCCATCGCCACACTGTAACCTGCCATTTTAATCATCGAAAGGTCGTTCATATTGTCGCCAATCGCAAATGTTTCTTCAAGCGAAACGCCGAGGCGCTCCACATAATATTGTAACGAAATGCCTTTTTGGGCCGCGCGATTCGTGATTTCAATGTTGTCAGAAAAAGAAGAAGTAATCGCAAGTTCATTCGACACACTTAGTTCTTTTTTTGCTCGAGTTAAAATATCAGGGTTTGGCGAGAACGAAATGAATTTCAAGATGTTCATCTCCTCGTTTTCAAAAACCCGATTGACATCCGTAATTTCATGAACGTCTTTCGCTTGAAAGCGCTCCTCAATTTGCTCGCTAATCGATTGAACGGGCTTGTCAGGATGCATTTTGCGATACATTTCAATCAAAAATTCTTTACCTTGCTCTTTGTTTGTCGAAATCGGCCCGATATCAGTAAACAATTCCGTGTACATTCCTAAATCAGAAAGAATTTGAAATGTTTTTCTCGAAATATCTTTGTCGAGCGTATGTTGCAACAAAATTTTACCGTGTTCATCGCGCACTTCTGCGCCGTTCATACAAATGGCCGGCGCGTACAAATTCGCTTTGTGAATAAGCGACATCGCATCATCGTACATCCGCCCCGTACATAAAACAAAGTGGACGCCTTTAGATCTTGCAAATTCAATCGCTTTTACGTTTTCCTCAGTAACACGTATGTCGGAATTTAGTAGCGTACCGTCCATATCAGAAGCAATAACTTTAATCATAAATAAGAATCCTCCTAGTGTTTTCACTTCCTCTAGCATAGCACTTTTTAAAGAAAAATGCAGTTGTCTTGTTTAAAAAGCGCCACATTTTGCGTCCCCCGTGAAAGTTAGCTATAATAAAGCGTGAAGTATAGTGGAAAGAGGTGCTAGAATTTGAAAAAAGAAGTTGAAAAAATGCTTGCGGGCGAATTGTATGATCCGTCCAACTATGAACTCGCGCATGGTCGCGCACGCGCACGCAAACTCATTCGCGAAATCAATGATACAATAGACGCAGCAGCGCGAACTGAACTTTTAAAACGCCTATTCGGCGGAACGGGTGAAAAAGTATTTTTAGAACCGACACTCCGCGTTGATTACGGCTCAAATATTTATCTTGGCGAAAATTTCTTCGCGAATTTTGATTGCGTCATGCTTGATGTGTGCAAAATACATATTGGTGATAATTGCATGCTCGCGCCTGGCGTGCACATTTATACCGCGACGCATCCTCTTGAACCGACCGAACGAAATAGTGGGCTCGAACTAGGTAAGCCCGTTAAAATCGGCAATAACGCCTGGATTGGCGGACGCGCGGTTATTAATCCCGGCGTGACACTTGGCAATAACGTCGTTGTCGCATCAGGCGCCGTTGTCACAAAAAGTTTCGGCGACAATGTTGTCATCGGCGGCAACCCAGCGCGCATTATTAAAGAAGTCAAAGGAGTTTAAATGGTGAACGTTTCAGATCAGGCGTTATTTCAAAAAATGGAGGAAGAGCTACGTCAGGCGAAGGAGCTAAGCGGCGCTGAACAAAAAGCGCATCTGCACACATTGAAAATTCTCACAGAACTGGCTCTTTCTGAAACTAAAACGGATGTCGCGCCCCAAAATGATGCGGCGCACATTCCGCACGAGAGTACACCAGCTGTCCCTCCGGCTTTAAACCAAGGAAAAAAACTCGATATGTCAGACGGTGCGAATGGTGATTCGCTGTTTGATTTTTAAAGGGGGAGAACGATGAAAAATGGTCTTATAACGGGCGGCATTTTTGCGATGCTTGCCGTCATGATTGGCGCTTTCGGTGCGCACGCGCTAAAGGATATTTTAGGCAGCCACGTGGCCACGTATGAAACGGGCGTTCAATATCAAATGTTTCACGCTGTAGCGATTTTAATTTGCGGCGTCGTCCAAGAAAAACTAAACAGCCGTCTTATTAGCGCCGCGATAATACTATTTTCTGCAGGCATCATTTTATTTTCAGGCAGCCTTTACGTTTTGAGCATCACTAAAATCACGTTTTTAGGAGCCATCACACCAATTGGCGGCGTTTGTTTTATTTCCGGCTGGCTTTGTTTTATCATCGCAGCTGCAAAATCGCGTCCCGGTTACCATTCATTTTAAAAAGGAAACCAACATTTTATTTCAAAAAAAAGTCTTTCGTCATAAAATTTTAATATAAACATTTAAAAAAAGAGGATTATTTCTATTTTTGCGGGGTATTTAATTAGCATAAGCAACGATAACTTATTTACTTTTTCTCCCTTTTTAGTGATAAGTTATCCTTTCTTACCTTAAACTCCCTTTTTGTGGCGCTATGCGGCTTGTCTAAGCCTATGGCGTCTTTTTTTGCTGATTTTTTGAGGATGGAGTGGTTGTCCTAGAGTTGGTAGAAAAATAAGTGAGTACAATGAGCTATCAATAGCTTCTAAAAATAGTGTATGGTATATTGAAATAGTAAGAAAAATACATAATATTGGAGAGGGTTTTATTTTAGAAAAATCAGGCTGACTCTTCGTAGAGCCCGAGATTCCGTGAAAACTTATGATACAAGTATGCATAACATTAACCAACAGAACTTTGGTTTTCAACTTTTATGCTGATTGTTTGAATTCGAAAAACGTCTCTTGTGGCTTAACAAGAGACGTTTTTATGAATGGAATCTAACTAAAGCGCTGTAGTTTCATTAAAATCATGTTCAATGCAAGTATTTATAATCGTTCACATGGTAGAATGAATAGGCTGTGGATTGTCCTTAGAGACTTTCTAGTCGAGTAAAAGGAGGGGTAGAATGAAAAAAACGTCAATAATTATTATAAGTATAGTACTATTAATCGCTATCGTAATCGGTATAAAATTGGGAGTTGATAAACATATGAATAACAACGAAGAAGCGGAAATGATGGAAATTGTACATAGTAAAGAAGCGGAAAAAGTTTATAAAAAAACAATAATGTATAATGATCCTAAAGCTTTTACAAGTGAAGGAGTTATATACACATACAAAATTGATGATGGTAGTATAGAAGAAAATCCTATGGGGGGGATAATGGTTAACTTAATCATTAACAACGACAGCGACTTAGTAATCGATATTATATTAAGCAAAGATAGTGATAGAGGTGAATTAAGCGATGATGCGGGTGGAACCTCTGAAAAACTAGAAAGGCTTTTAGAGAAAGAAGGGAATTGAAATGGCAACTATGCTCACAGAAAAGAACCGAGTTCAGATTGCAAAACAGCAGTATAATAAAAATATGGACGTTGGAAAGCCTATAAAAATCGACGGGGGAAGAAAAATAGGTACACTTTCAGAAAAAGTGAACAACAAAGCAACAGGCGAACAAACATACATAGTTACTAATGGGAAAAATAAAGTAACAGCCAATTCTTCGCTCTCGGAACGTGAGAAAGTTAAAGAAGTAACTGTTTTATACCGAGGCTCCACTGCCCCTAATGAACTATCGTGGGGAGCACCTGAAGTGAATAACGACTTTGCAGCGGATTGGTTGCAGAATGATGTTCCTGCAGCAGCAATGGTTTTAGTGGGAAAAGGGGGAGGTACCCCACAGTTAAAAAGTTCAGCGAATACTTTGAAAAAAACGCTTGAAACTTATCCGAATGCAAAAATTAATATATATGGACATTCACTTGGTGGAATGAACGGACAATACGCAGTCGCAAACCTAAGCAAGAAGCAACTTAAAAGAATAACTGGTGCATACCTTTATCAATGTCCTAATGTTTATAATCTTCTAAATGCCGACCAAAAGAAAATAGCAGACGCTTTCACAGCTTCTAACAAAGGATTCATCTATACCGATCAACTTGACTTGATTGCGCTAGGTTACGGGGAGAATAAACCTACAATAGGAAATGTGTTATTTGTAGATGGAAAAGATGTAGGGGATATGGGCAAGCAACATATGTGGGGTGGTTATCAATTTGACAAAAATGGAAATTTAAAACTAACCAAAGCAGGGAACAGAAAAAAAGCCGCAATACTTCAAGCGGAAGGTCTGAAAAATCTTGCAAAACTAAAGAAAAAATTAGGAGCTGGTGGCGACTTGTCATCATCAGAAGAAAAGTACCTTGAAGCATCAGAAGCGTTTATTCGTGTTGGAACAATGCAAATGGAAGCAAAGCAAATGTGTGAGGAACTGGAAAAACTATACAAAAAAGATATGGAAAACGCAAGTGAACTTTGGCAGAAAACGCACTCGGATGCCAGAAGCTTAGGGGACTCACTATCAGAAACTGAAATTATCGGCGCGCTTTCGGACGGTGGGGCAACAGAGGCAAAAATAAAGCTTAAGCCAATCGCAAAACGTACTAAAAAGCTAGGGAAACTCAAAGAAATCGAACAGGATTATAATGATATAATTAATCAAATTCAACAGGCAATTAATGAAGTGCTAGAAAAAGATCGAGAATTAGCGCGGAAAATCGCGGAGGGATGAGACTTTGGAATTATCAAAAAGGACAATCATGCAACGTATAGACGATATAGAAGACGATTACAAGCGACAAATGAGGCGATTAGAAGCAGTAGAAGAAGACATGCGGCATGCTGGCAATCAATTTTTAAAAACGCTAGATGTAAAAGCCGAACGTTTACGTTTTATGATTTCAAACTATGCCCCCGAAACGATTCCCCCGCTTTCACACGGATACAATATGATAACCCGTACACATGATGAAGCTACTCATATGATGCGTGAGAAATTAGAGAAGATTGAGGCACAACGGGAAGATATAGAAGCACAGTATAGAAAAGATATAGGATGCTTTAAAGATAATTTAATGAAGATAGACAGAGAAAGCGAGGAATGACAACATGAGCAACTCAATCGGGGACATGTTAGGCGATGCGAGAAAGAAACTAGAGAAATCACTTATTACTACCTTTATAGCAAGTCACGCAGTTGCATCGGCTGAAAATCGGGAACAGTTGACGAAAGAAGCGGAAAAAGAAAAGACGGAAACCTTTAAAAATAATGACAAGAAACATATAGAGAAACTTAAAAGTGCTATTAAAGGTAATTGGTTCAAAGCAGCACAAAAAGCACTAGAAAACACTAGAAATAAATGTAACGATATTTGAAGCGTTGGCGGGGAGCGACCGCTTTTTTTGTGTTAAAAATAACTTTTATAGGTATAATTGCTATCAGTTGACGAAACTGGTAGCAAATGCGATAAACTAAATGGGAGAAGGAGATGAGCCGATGAATATTAAGAAAGTAAGTGAAGTGACAGGTGTTTCAGCGGACACAATTCGGTACTACGAAAAAATTGGTTTGATTGCGCCGGTGAAGCGGAATGGGAATGGAATACGAGAATTTGACGAGGACGACATTCGTTGGATTGTCTTTAGTCGGCAGATGCGGAGAGCTGGTTTGTCGATTGAGTCATTGGTAGAGTATTTATCGTTATTCCGGCAAGGTGATTCGACGGTTGACGCGAGAATAGCTTTAATCCAAGAGCAAAAAGAAAAACTAGAAGCGAAAGCCGCGGAGCTTCAAGAGGCGATAAGCCGTTTGCAGTTTAAATTAGAAAATTATGGACATGTGCGAGCTGCGGAAAACAAATTGCGGAGCTTTGAAGTAAATAGGGTTTGAAATTTTGTTTATTTTTTTACAAAAACGCTTGACTTAGAGTTCACTTCAAGCTTTATGATAGGGGAGTAAAGGAGGAGTCGAAATGGAGTATGTGAAATTTGGTAATACTGGTATGGATGTATCAAAAATTTGTCTAGGTACAATGGGCTTTGGTGATGCAGAGAAGTGGATTCACAAATGGGTGCTTGGTGAGACGGATAGCCGCCAAATCATCAAAAAAGCGCTCGACCTCGGCATCAACTTTTTTGATACGGCAAACATTTACTCTTTTGGGGAAAGCGAAAAAATTGTTGGGCGTGCACTGAAAGATTTTGCAAATCGCGACGATGTTGTTCTCGCGACAAAAGTGCATCAAACCATGCGCCCGGGGCAACCAAATAGTGGTGGACTTTCTCGCAAAGAAATCCTAACTGAAATCGACCATAGCCTAAAACGGCTAGAAACCGATTATGTCGATCTTTATATTATTCATCGTTTCGACCAATTTACGCCTGTCGAAGAAACGATGGAAGCTTTGCATGATGTCGTGAAGGCTGGAAAGGCCCGCTATATTGGCGCCAGTGCCATGTACGCATGGCAATTCCAAAAAGCACAACGCATCGCAGAAAGAAACGGCTGGACTAAATTTGTATCCATGCAAAATCATTACAATTTAATTTATCGTGAGGAAGAGCGGGAAATGATTCCATTTTGTGAAGATGAAAACATAGCGCTAACGCCGTATAGTCCGCTAGCATCTGGTCGCCTTACGCGTGATGTTTCCGAAAAAACGGAGCGTTCAGCGACTGATACGATTCAAAGTTCTAAATATGATGGCATGATGGAAGCGGACATCGGAATTATTGAGCGCGTTGCCGAACTGGCGAATAAATACGCGGTTTCGCGCGACCAAATTGCGTTAGCATGGTTGCTGAATAAACCAGAAATCACCGCACCAATTGTGGGCGCACAAAAAGAACGGCATTTAGAAAGTGCTGTTTTGGCGCTAGATTTAAAACTAACATCAGAAGATATGGCATTTTTAGAGGAACATTATATACCTCATCCAGTTGTTGGGGCGCTTCCAAATCAAAAATAGACAAATAATTTTATAAATAGTAATGTGCGAGGTTCAGTGTTTAGAATCTCGCATTTTTGCATAAAAATCAGATTTGTTTATAAAATAACTTTCAGAATTTTATTTTTTATATTATAATGTAAATTGACTGCTTGAAGTATTCTTTTGGCAGAATAATATGGAAAGGGAGAAAAAGAGACAGAAACAACATGGAAAATACAATTAAGGAGGAGACTATGAAAAAGTTTTTACGTTTGTTAGCGGGAATTAGTTTTATTTTTGCAAGTTTATTTTTGTTATTGCCAGGAAACCAAGTTGATGCGAGGGAATATCCAACAGGATCATTAAAAGATCCAATAGGGGTTTATGAGCAACCTAAACCAAAACAACTACTTAGGTCAACGCCTTTACCGACTAAGTATGATCCTCGTTTAACTGGAGGAGACACATCAGTTAAAGATCAGCAAACAAGAAACATTTGTTGGTCGTTCTCTTCAAATGCTTCTATTGAAACGGCTGCTTTAAAACAGTTTGGCGTACCCTATGACCTTTCTGAACTTTATACGGACTACTATTCGGCAAAAGATGCAGACGGAATAATTGGAAATAACCCAAAAGCATATAATCGTACTTTAGGCGGTGGAGGATTTGAGACTATGGCTCTCTACGAAGCGATGAATTGGGAGCTACCAGTTTCTGAAAATAAAATGCCATATAATACGAATGCATCGTATTTACCTTCTTTAAATGTTTTATCTGAAAAGCCGCTTATTCATCAACAAGGAATAAATCTGATTGGAGGACTTTATGTAACAGCAAGTGTTGAAGAGCAAAATCAAAAGGTGAAAAGAATTAAAGAACATCTTGTGAAAAATGGTGGACTCACATACCAGTGGAAGGCAGATGGACAATATCTTCAAGAGTATATAAATAGTACAACAAGCGCAGTATATGTACCTAAAAGTGACTATACTACCATTAATCATTCTACTTTAATTGTTGGATATGATGACAATTACAGTAAAGAAAATTTCAAGTCAAATGTTAGACCTCAAAATAATGGGGCCTTTATTGTTAGAAATAGCTGGGGAACCAATTGGGGGGATAAAGGTTACTACTATGTGTCTTATGAAGATGCTTATATCTTAACTTCTGTTATGTACGGTGCAAAACAAATGGAAACGAGCCAGAACTACGATAATATGGTTGCTATGGCAGAATTTGCACCGATTATTGGATATCCTTCAATAACGGATACGTACATTGCCAATGTTTTTGATGCACCTAATGATTCAAAAGAATCCATTGAAGCGATTGCGATTAATACACTTCAATATGATACACCGTACGAAATTTATATTAATCCAAACAGTTCGGATAAATCATTCACTAACTTAAAGCTTGTTGCAAGAGGAGTAAAGGCAGACGCTGGTTTTGAAACAATTAAATTAAGTGAACCTGTACCAATCACAAGTAATGATAAGTATGCGGTTGTGATTAAGTTTTCACTACCAGATGGAGTGTCAATATTGCCAATCCCACTATCCAAGCACGAAGAAGTAAGTTATCCGCGTAATTCTGTGAAATCTGGAACAAGTTTCTTATCATTCTCTGAGAATCAAGCGAATATGGATTGGAATGAGGTGTCTTCACCGGATAGTGGTCTTGGTGCAGCTTTTGAATGTTACACAAACGTCTATACAACTACAAACAATACCCAAGAAAAAATTAAAGATGTCTTTTTAGATGCGGATTTAGCAAATGAAATTGCTCGGCAGTTGAATAAATCTGTAGAAGATAATTTTACTACGGAGGATGCTGGTAAAATTACGCAACTACGTGTAGATGGTAAAGTTTCCAATGCGACAGGGATTGAAAGATTAAATAATCTAACTCACTTAATCTTTTATGGGGGAACTGAAAAACTTGAAAAAATTGATCTCAGTAAGAATCTAAATTTAATCTATTTAGATTTGGGAAATAATAATTTTTCTACACTTGATTTAAGGCAGAATAAAAAATTAGTTCGAATTAATATGTATAAGAATCAATTGACAAACCTTGATTTAAGTCAGAACACAGCGCTTGATTATCTTGAATTAAGTTATAATAAGCTCCAACAGTTAGATGTTAGTAAGAATACGAACTTAACATATATTGTTGCTGGCGGAAATCAGTTAAGCAATCTAGACGTTAGTACAAATACTAAATTGAGTAATCTTTGGATTCATAATAACAAGTTGACGACTATTAATGTGAGCAATAATACCGAATTAAGGGGGATTAGTATGGGAGCGAACCCAGTTTATTCACTGACGTTACCATACCTGCCTAAACTGGACTTCTTAGATGTGCAACATACCCCTTCACTAAGCTCACTTGATTTATCAAGATTGCCTAATCTTAGGACGCTACATTTAAACAATGCCAATCTTTCTTCGATAAATCTTAGTCAAAATCTTAAATTGAAATTCCTATATCTAGAGTACAATAAGCTAACTAAAATTGATTTGCGGAATAATGTTGAACTCTATGAACTTTATTTGCATCGGAATCTTTTAACGGAACTGGATTTAAGTAAAAATGTAAAATTAAATCGTTATTTTTATGATTCTGATACAGTCACAAATTTTATCGCACCACAAAAATAAATAAATTATAATGAACAAAAAAAGAAGCAAAATCAGGTGATAACCATGGAAAATGGCTTGTTCACCTGATTTTTGCTTCTTTTATTAAATCATAAAAAATCTTTCAATCTCTTCATGCGGCAATAAATTCCCAATGAAGAATGCGCCAAACTCGCCGTAACGTGCACTTGTTTCGTCAAAGCGCATTTCCGTGACAATTCGCTTAAAGTCAAGTGCATCGTCCGCAAACAAAGTGACGCCCCATTCGTAATCGTCAAGGCCGATGGATCCGCCAATAATTTGGCTCACTTTTCCAGCGTAACTGCGGCCAATCTGACCGTGATCGCGAATCAATTGTTGGCGCTCGCTCATCGGGAGCATGTACCAATTATCCGCACCATCGCGTTTTTTATTCATCGGATAAAAGCAAATATGTTTTTTGTTCGGTAATTTTGGATAAAGCCGGGCGCGGACATGTTTGTTTTGATACGGATCCTCGTCACCCGCCATATGTGAGGCTAAATAATTGCTTAACTCCACAACTGAAATATAGGAATATGTAGGGACTAAATAATCCGCAATCGCGAGCTTATTGAATTCGTTTTCCACCGCATTTAATTCTTCTAAAGTTTCCCGAAGAACAAAAAATACAAAATCAGCTTTTTGCCCTAAAATCGTATACAGCGTTTGTTCACCAGCTCCAATGTTTTTTGTCACTTCTAAATTCGCTAAAAATGTGCTGAATTCCGTTAAAATCCGTTCGCGGTCAGCCGTAGAAGTTTCTCGCCAAGACGTCCAATCTACCGCCCTGAAATCATGTAAAGAGTACCAGCCATCTAATGTTTTTACTGCTTCATTCATTAGGTTTCACACCTTTCTTATGTCATTAAAATAAGTGTATCATAGCCAAATTCGAAAGTCTTTTTTTCTGTTTTAGAAAAAAGCGGCTGGAATAAATTCCAGCCGCTTGAAGTGTTAAGGTGTCGATACAATTGCTGTGGCTGACCCAGTTAGCGCCCACGAATTGATTGCATTTGGCAAAATAAAGTGGTCGCCTTTTTTAACAGGCGTTTCAGCCCCGTCAATGGTAAGCGCAGCAGCGCCGTCTAAAATGCTTACAAGCGTATATGGCGCCGTCGCATCAAATCTTGCAGTGCCGTCAATTTCCCATTTGTAAACGCTGAAAAAGTCGTTTGACACAAAAGTCGTAACGGTTACTCCGTCTCGTTTTTCAACCTGAATATCAAGTAATGCATCGTGATGCGGAATTTTTGTGACGTCGATGGCTTTTTCTAGATGAAGCTCGCGCGTGTTGCCGTCCGCATCTGTACGATCATAATCGTACACACGGTAAGTTGTATCCGAACTTTGTTGCGTTTCAAGAACTAGCGTGCCAGTGCCAAGCGCGTGAATCGTCCCACTTGGAACATAGTAAAACTCGCCCGGCGCGATTTTCACCTTGCGTAGCAACTTGTCCCACTCGCCGTCCGCAACCATTTTCACAAATTCATCTTTAGACTTCGCATGGTGCCCGTAAATCAGCTCCGCGCCTTCCGCGCAATCAATAATATACCAACATTCCGTCTTTCCAAGCTCGCCGTTTTCATGCACTTTCGCATACGCGTCGTCCGGGTGAACTTGCACGGATAAATCCGAATTTGCATCCAAAATCTTTGTTAGTAGGGGGAAAACTGGGTCTTTCGGATTTCCAAAAAGTTCCGGATGTTCTGTCCATAGTTGGATGAGTGTTTTCCCAGCAAACTCGCCATTTTTGACAGTGGATGGACCATTCGGGTGCGCAGAAATAGCCCAGTCCTCGCCAGTCTTGTCAGACGGAATATCATATCCGAAGTAATCGTGCAGTTTTGTGCCGCCCCAAATGCGGTCTTGAAAAACAGGGTTTAAAAATAAAGCCTCTTTCATCGTGAACCTCCTCGGTTAAATATGTAATCTCTACAAAAGTATATACCAATTAAAAGTTAAATGCTACTTATTTCCGCCTAAAAATCCTTGTTTTTTCAACCCTTCTGGAATGCCGGTAAAATAAGGTTGCGCATAAAATTTAGCAATGCGTTCCGTATAGCCAATAGAACCTTCACGTTCGGAATAAGGAATAATCGTTACATCATATTTTTCAAGCAGCGGTAAAGTGTCTGTTTGGTAGGTTTCTTCAAAATAAACAGCTTCTTTAGGTAAACGAGGTCGGATTACGGATTCGGTATCCGGATAGCCCACACAAAGCCCAACAATTGGAATCACCATTTCAGGTAGCCCAAGAAATTCGGAGACCTCCGTAAACTCACGTCTAATTCCACCAATACAAACCGTCCCGTAGCCAAGACTTTCAGCCGCCGTTAGCGCGTTTTGACAAGCTAAACCAACGTCAGTTGCGGCAACAAGCAGTAAGTCTTCGTCGCTTTTCGCATTAAATGCCGTCTGATATTTCGCGCTCGCCAAATTGGCACGATGAAAATCCCCAACAAATACAAGAAAAATGGAGCATTCCGCCACATATGGATTTTTCGTCAGCTCCGCTAACTTTTGTTTACGTGCAGCGTCTTTTACCCCGACAATGGAATATTGTTGCCCATTAATCCAAGATGGTGCACTTTGAGCCGCGCGGATAATTAAATCTAAATCGGTCTCAGGAATACTTTTTCCAGGTATGTACTTGCGAATCGAACGGTGGCTTAACATTTGCTCAATGACTTTATTCAAATTAAATCCTCCTCCAAAATCAATTTCTTCTTCAAGTATAGCTTTCTTCAAGCGAAATGTTAACGCTATACTTGAAAAAAATGCCAATTTTTTCTACACTAGAAGAGAGAAAGGGTGTGAACGTCTTGGAAATAAGCAAACAAGAACAAGATCGGCTGTTTTTAGAAGAAACATTTTTAACTTCAGAAGAATCCGCTAAATTTTTAGGCGTAACGAAGCAAGCCATACAGTCTCTTGCGAAACGCAACATTATTCCGCACATTCGCAAAGGAAATGTCCTACTGTTCCACCGAATAGATATCGAAACTCGCTTGGCAAACCAGACCGAATTACGCAAAAAATATCGCCCGTATGAACATTAAAAAAGGGGATGAAACCATGGAAGATTGGAATAAATTTAAAGAAAGAGGGTTTGTAGTAAAGGAAACCGGTCCTGTTTACTACACCGCCAACATGGATGAAACCATCGCTTGGTTCACCAAAACACTCGGTTGGTACTGCGAAATTGATGAGCGCGACGAAAATGGAAGCGGCACATATGGCTGTGCGTTTGACCTCCCGCGTGAATTTGAAAGCCTACATATCGCACCATTTACTGGCTTCCATCTTTTATACGGCGAACCAAAAGGCGGTACCGTCGCTTTCATGAAAGTGCAAGGTATCGAAAAACTGCACGCTCACGTCATAAACAGTGGCTGGGAGAAAGTCACCTTACACGCTGCCGCCGATTTTGAAACAAAGCTCTGCCAAGTAGAAACAATTGATGGCTACACTTTGCAGTTTTTTGAATAAAATTGAATTTTAAAAGGAGGGCTGGAAGTGGAAAAACCAGATTATTTAAAAGAAACTTATCAGGAAACAACTTTTAAATTAGCGAATAATGGGCCACGCGACATCTCCGTTTTAAAAGAAGTCATCGCAAATGTGGACGGGGAAACTGCGAGCGATATTTACGGTACAGGTTCGTTGATTTCAAATTTTGAAGAAAAAATGGCAGGGGTTTTAGGTCTGGAACAAGCAGTTTTCTTCCCAAGCGGTACGATGGCACAGCAAATTGCGCTTAGAATTTGGGCGGATGAAAAAAACATACCGCGCGTTGCCTATCACCCGCTCGCTCATCTGGAAATCCATGAGGCAGACGGCTTGAAAAAGCTTCACAATATTGAAACCGCGCTACTTTGCGAACAAGACCGCGTACCAACACTTGAAGACATTCAAACTTTGGGTGAAAAAGTAGCCTGCGTTTTACTCGAGCTTCCTCAAAGGGAAATTGGCGGGCAACTACCAAGTTTTGAAGAACTCGTTCAAATTTCCGAATACTGCAAACAAAACGGCATTGCGTTACATTTAGATGGTGCACGCCTTTTTGAAGTATTGCCTTTTTACCAAAAAGAAGCGAGCGAAATTTGTGCGCTGTTTGATACCGTGTACATTTCCTTTTATAAGGGCATAGGCGGCATTGCCGGCGCAATTTTAGCTGGCCCAACTGATTTTCTCAAGCAAGCTAAAGCATGGAAACGGCGTTACGGTGGGGATTTAATCAGTTTGTACCCGTACATTTTATCGGCCGATTACTATTTTGAAAAACGCAAAACTAAAATGGCGCTGTATTTTGAAAAAGCGAAGGAGCTTGCCGCTCGTTTCAATGCGCTTACAGATGTGAAAACCATTCCAGAAATCCCTGTTTCAAACATGTTCCACGTGCAATTTGATGCGCCGCTAGCAGATGTGGCGAAGCGAATTGCGATTGCCCAGTCCAAAACCGATATTGGTGTGACCGGCTATTTGCTTGAAAAAGGAAGTCACACATGCACGTTTGAAATCCCGATAGGTGACGCCTATTTGGAAATCCCAAATGACCAGCTGGACGAATTGTTTTCCGAACTTCGCTAATCATATTTTAAATTTTACAAAAAAAAGCAACCTTTCTCTCCAAGTTCAAAGGGGAAAAAGTGTTGCTTTTTAGCATTTTCTCATAGAAAAAATTATTTTAGATGTGTGGGTAGCTCATTTTCAGACTCGCATGTTTTCTTAAGCTCACAAGCTGCACATTTTCCTTGTCTGCTCTTTTTTGTGAAGCGAACAAGGGCAAAAATCGTATAACCGAATATAAGTCCACCAAGCAAAAGATTAACAAAAATAGCCATAGCACATTCAAGCCCTTTCTTAAATAAATAGATTTCCAATTTGATACACAAGAAGAACAATTACGTAGGCAGTTAATAGCGGATAGAGCGTTGCGAATGCAGTCCATTTCCATGACGCCGTTTCCTTCCGAATGGCCGCAACAGTCGCAAGGCAGGGGACATAAAGCAAGATGAACAACATGAAACAGTAGGCAGAAAGCGGAGTGTAAAATGCGCTAACAACGCTCCCAAGGCTGTCTTCTCCAACTGAATAAATAATCGCCATCGTTGAAACCACTACTTCTTTAGCTAAAAACCCCGGAATTAAAGTTGCGCCGGCTTGCCAAGTGCCAAAACCGAGGGGAACCAAAAGAGGCGCTAAAAAGCCGCCAATCATAGCGAGAAAGCTTTCGCCCATCGGAACATCAAACCCGCCTGGGCCAGCGTAATTGAGCAACCAAATGATGACCGAACCAGCAAAAATAAACGTGCCTGCTTTTTTCAAAAAACCTTTTCCTTTTTCCCATGTGCTGCGCCATAGCGTTTTGAATGAAGGGAAACGATACGGTGGCAGTTCAACGACAAAAACCGAATTATCGTTTTTAAGTAGCGTTTTGGATAAAATTTTAGTCATGAGAAGCGCCATCACAATGCCAATGACGTAAAGCGAGAGCACAACGAGCGCTTGATACTGCGCAAAGAAAACACCGACAAATAGCGCATAGACGGGAAGTCTCGCAGAGCACGACATAAATGGCGTAATCAAAATCGTCAATGTACGTTCTTTGGATTCTTCGATGGAGCGAGCCGCCATGATGCCTGGAACGTTGCAGCCAAAGCCAATGATCATCGGAATGAAGGCTTTGCCGTTTAGCCCAAACATTTCCATAATCCGGTCCATCACAACCGCAATCCGCGCCATATAGCCAGAATCTTCAAGCAGCGAAATAAAGAAGAAAATCACCAAAATTTGCGGAACGAACACGAGCACACCGCCAACACCCGCAATAATACCGTTTGTGATTAAATCAATTAAAAAATGACTTGTACCCAAGGACGCCAAAAATTGCGTGGTGAAATCTGTTAGTGGACCGCTGAAAAACCCGTCAAGCAAATCAGAGAGCGGCACGCCAACCCATGTAAATGTAATTTGAAAAATCAGCCACATGATACCAAGGAAAATGGGAATGCCGAAAAAACGATGGGTCACAATTTGGTCAAGCTTATCTGAAAGTGGCACGTTAGTTCCCGTGTAGGTGACCGCTTCCACACAAATATCTTGGATAAAAGCACGTCTAGTTTCGAATATCTCACTTTCAATGCTGCGTGTAAGTTTCATCGCCGTTTCCTCACGAATCTGTACGGCCGCCGAATAAAAAGGCTCATCTTGAATATGCTTTTCGGTCACAGGATTGGCAGTGAGAAATTGGAGCGCGAAAAAGCGCAAATGCTTACGCGGAGCCGTGTTTTCCAAAAGAGCAGAAAGGTCTTGAATGGCCCGTTCGATTGGTTTTGCGTAAGGTAGCTTTAGCGAATGATTTCGCGTGGCTTTTTCGTCGGTCAGTGTGGCAAGAATTTCTTCTGTCCCTTTGCCGGAGCGTGCGATGACGGGCAAAACCGGTATTTTGAGCGCCCTCGCCAGTTTCGGAATGTCAATTTTGATCCCACGGCCTAGCGCCACATCGACCATATTGAGTCCCATTACGACAGGCGCCCCAAATTCGAGCAATTCAATCGTTAAATTTAAATTCCGCTCAATTTGCGCTGCATCAACAATATTTAACATCGAATCAAATTTTTCTTCTATTAAAAAACGCGTTACAACAGTTTCGTCACGCGAGATAGGATGAATATCGTATATGCCCGGTAAATCAATGAGCTTACCTTTTTCCGCTTTTAATGTGCCGACTTTCTTTTCAACAGTCACGCCACTCCAATTGCCGACGTATTCGTATGAACCAGTCAGCGCATTAAAAAGCGATGTTTTACCAGTATTAGGGTTTCCGAGTAAACAATATGTATTAGCCATTTCGTTCCACCACGATTTCGCAAGCATCACAACTTCGAATACTAATGTACTGTCCTTTTGTTTCAATTGTGCAAGGACCGCCTAAAAAGCCTTTTTGTTTCATACATAGTTCGCAGCCTTCCATGCAACCAAGCGCCAGCAGACGTCTTTTGAGCATAGAGCTGGAAACATTTAAAGCAGAAATTTTACCGCGTTCGCCGGTTGAAAGTTCATTGAGTCGCATGCATCGTTCCTCCCATCGTTCAAAATGAGTTTGAGAATCATTATCAATTAAGTTCATTTTATCACAATATCTCAAAAAGTAAATGGTTGTTTAAAAAAAATATAAAGAAAGCGATATTTAGTGTAAAAATAACTCTCTAGAATTCATACAGTTTAGAAAAAATTGTAGTACAGATAAATGACGCAAAAATCCGTTTTTTTATGGCTTTTCCTGTTAACTTCATACATTTTATAGTATGATAAGAAAAGAAAATGAATTTGTGTGAAATTGGAGGAATAAAAGGAAATGAGCGATTTATTGAGAAGTATTAAAGAACAAGTTGCTGGAAAAGGAGTTCGTATTGTCCTTCCTGAAGGAAAAGATGAGCGAATTGTTGGAGCAGCAGCACGCCTTGCCGAAGAAGGTGCGATTACTCCTATTTTATTAGGCCAAAAAGCAGAAATTGAAAAAGCTGCAAAAAATGCTGGTGTTTCAGTCGACGGAATCGAAGTGAAAACACCAGAAACGGATCCATTATTTGATGAACTCGTGGCAGCCTTTGTCGAACGTCGTAAAGGAAAAGCAACAGAAGAAGACGCGCGTAAGTTGCTACAAGATCCAAACTATTTTGGAACGATGCTTGTATACACTGGAAATGCAGATGGTTTAGTAAGTGGTGCCATTCATTCAACAGGGGATACAGTTCGCCCGGCACTTCAAATTATTAAAACAAAACCTGGTATTTCGAAAGTAGCTGGTGCGATGATTATGGTGCGTGATGCGGAACGTTACCTATTTAGCGATGTCGCCATTAATATCGCACCAACAGCTGCTGACTTAGCAGAAAATGCCATTGTAAGTGCAGAAACTGCACAAATTTTTGGTATCAAGCCGCGCATTGCCATGCTCAGCTTTTCGACAAAAGGATCGGCAAAGTCTGAGGAAACTGAAAAAGTTGCAGAAGCAACTAAACTAGCGAAGGAAAATGCGCCAGAATTGACACTTGATGGTGAATTCCAATTTGATGCAGCGTTCGTACCATCGGTTGCTGCGCAAAAGGCTCCTGAATCCGTTATTAAAGGCGATGCCAATGTATTCATCTTTCCAAGTTTAGAAGCGGGAAATATTGGATATAAAATTGCGCAACGCTTAGGAAAATTTGAGGCAGTAGGTCCCGTTCTACAAGGACTAAATGCACCGGTGAACGACCTATCTCGTGGTTGTAACACACAAGATGTTTACAATCTTGCACTTATTACGGCAGCTCAAGCAGTTAGTAAATAAACATTAAGTCAAAATGAAAAAAAGAGAAGTAAAATTAATTAAAAGGTTCTATGCTTTGAAAATCAAGCATAGAACCTTTTTTTTGCAATCGTTTATTTTGTGGATTTGATACTAAACTTGCTCGTTTTTTGTAAATTGTCACAAAAATTACAAAAAACATAGAAAAAAAACAGTTTTTATATCCAACTTAACTATTTTTTAGGTGCTAATATGAATGAGTGCGAAACTGGAAGGAGGAAAACGAAATTTAAATTATGAATTTTGCAGAAAGACATATCGAGCATAGTGAAGTGTGCCTTTCTAGCTTTTGCATCAATAAAATATCATGAAAAAGGAGAATAAACAACGTGAACATGAAGAAATCTAAATTAAAAAAGATGACTATCAGCGCGATTACAGCAACTATGGTAGCTTCTACACTTGTAACAGCACTTCCGTTCAATGTAGTTGCTAGTGGCACTAGCACTGGATCAGAAGGAACAAAATTAACCAACCTAAAGTCAACATCTACAAACTTGTTGGGGGCTGCTGCTAACTTCGATAATAAAAACTACTGGACGCCAATTTATTGGACAGCGGCTAATACTATTAATGACACAAAATATGCTAGCTGGGATAGTTATCCTGGGGATAGCTGGGATTATTTTGGCGTGTATAGTATGAGTACTAAATTCGAAGGAAATGGTTCAGTACAACTTAGCTCACCACAAATGTTGAAATCTATGGGGATTGGACGTGCGTTTACCACAGTTCCAGGACATCGCTATAAAATCTCATATACTGCAACTAATGTAGATGGGAACAATAATGTTGCGGTAGTTGTCAATGATGGTTCTGCTGTACACCAAGCTTTATACAATCCATTACCTCTTTGGATGAATATACCGAACCCAGGTACTTGGGTTGGCGCATCTGGATCACAGCAAACAGGTGAATTTGTAGCAACATCTAATTCAACATCCGTTTCTTTGGAAACAACAACTGGTACAGTTCGAATTAGTAACCTTAGTATAGTTGACTTAAGTGACATAGAAAGAACAACTATTAATAGTTTAACTACAGACTCAACAAGTGTGAATGGAACCGCAGAACCGAATGCAGACATTGTTATTAAAGATCAAAATAACAATCAACTTGCTACAGGGAAAGTATCAGGGGATGGCACATATCAATTTGGCATTCCAAAACAAGCAGCTGGAACAGTTGTGACGGCATATGTAACAGCAAATGGTGTAAACGCAGATCCGGCATCAACAACGGTAACGCAAGGAAACCTAGCACCAACAACGATTGATAATCTAACAACAGATTCCGTGAAAGCCGAAGGAACAGCCGAGCCAAACGCGGATATGACGATTAAAGTTGGTCAAACAACGATTGCAACAGGAAAAGCAGATGCTAGCGGTCATTACAGCATTACGATTCCAAAACAAACAGTTGGAACAGTTGTCGAATCAACGGCAACAAAAAATGGCAAAACATCAAATACGGCAACCACAACAGTTACTCAAGGAGCGATTGCCGCAACGACAATTAACAGTCTAACAACCGATTCCGTGAAAGCAGAAGGAACGGCTGAACCAAACGCGGATATGACAATTAAAGTCGGTCAAACAACAATTGCAACAGGAAAAGCAGATGCTAGTGGTCATTACAGCATTACGATTCCAAAACAAGCAGTTGGAACAGTTGTCGAAGCAACGGCAACAAAAAATGGTACAACATCAAATACGGCATCAACAACGGTAACGCAAGGAAACCTTGCTCCAACAACAATTGGTGATTTAACAACCGATTCCGTGAAAGCCGAAGGAACAGCCGAGCCAAATGCGGACATGACGATTAAAGTCGGCCAAACAACGATTGCGACAGGGAGAACAGATGCTAGCGGTC